>NZ_JBIYDV010000015.1:0-134695 GCF_044909215.1 Bacillus sp. RC252
ATAAGATGGGACGCTGTATGCGGTGAAAGTCGCACGTACAGTGTTAAGCGGGGGAAAAGATGGAGATAACTTCAAAGTCTTACCTATCGCAACGAATGATTTATACACAAGGAGCATGAAGAAGTAGCGCTCCTTGTGGGAAATGTAATCTATATTTTGTTTTGGGCTAAAATCTTAATATTCTCTGGAGGAATAATATCTTGAATTGTTTCTTTAAAGTCAATTTGAATCATTTCTTCAATATTGTCTAAGGAAACTTCAAAATTTGTACATTCCACAGTTTCAATATTTAATAAAGAATAATTTTCATTCTTTTTAAACACTAGATATTGTGTAGTATCTGTTTTCACTATACACCCTAACTGAATACCTAGTTTACGATTGTCTTCAAAATTCATAAATGTTTCTCCTTTTATATGTATTTCCGATAGATAGTTTACTACATAAATACATTAGTTCATATTGAGTACCCTTACATTAGTATTACAATTTTGTAAGGTTTCTGAGTATCTAGTGGACTAGTAATACAGAGAGTATAAAAAGGCTCAATTGAATATTTAATAAAATCCTTATTTAAAAACAAGAATCCCTAGAGTTAGGGCTCTAGGGATTCTTGTTTTGGTATATCTCACACGGTTTTATAAAAAGGATCGAACGTATTGAAGATAACATGTGAATGTTTCATAAATGTATCAAAAAAGTGAACAAAATTGCTATTGCAGAAATAGCAGAAATGAAGTTTCTAATAGTTAAGTACGTAAAAGGTGTTATTTCCAGTGGATAAAATGCGTGTGGGGCACCTAATCATTATTTTATCGGAGGAAAAGAATATGTTATGAACTTGGTTGAATGAAAAAATGAAAATTTTACTTTAAGCGAAGTTAATGAAATATATTTAGGGGTTATATCAATGATTGTTATCTCGATGGACACTTTAACTTTATAAAAGTCCTAGAAGAAAAACACAACTATGAGGAATAGTAAGCTATAAAAGTGAACAAAATCGTTATTTAAATAAAAGAAACCCCGATTGTCTGCGGGGCCTCTAAGGGTAATCGTCAAGTAATGACGTACTCGACTAATTAACCATATCATGAATTTTTTGGTAAAAACACTGGTAAATGTGTCCAAATATATGCGGCATCATTTTGAACAAAAACGCTATTTTATAAAAAAAGAACCCGCTAACTGCAACGAGTTCTAAAAAGGAGTTTAACTCAACTCTCAGGGAGTATTTCTTTTCTATAATGGTACAGACCTGATATCGATCCGAAAAGAAGTGAAATGGAAATTATCATGATGAGATACTGTCTTAAATAGATAGTATTTGTAGGCATCCATAGAATAAATATGGCTAATAAGACAAGTAGTGAAGTGCACATTGTATAAGATATTTGGTGCTTGAGTTTTAGTCTTTCTGTATCGTTGGTACCTATTTTCTTAAACGTTATAGAAAATAAGATAACAGACGCTAGAGAGAGAAGGGTTGTCATACCTACAAATAAATTAAAATGAAGAATATCACTAGATAGCCATGATTCTAGCCATTGGAAAATAACCATTTTATCATCCTTTCTTAAATGTCTAAAAAATCATTGTTGTTAATCTATGTATATATTAACATATTGTGGGTTTTGGAGGGGGGATAACAAAAATTTCATTTTGTAGTAATTTGAAACACCAAAAAGAGCACTAAATAAAGCGCTCTTTAAGGGAAAAGTGAGATATTGAAAAGTAAATTAGGGTTTTTGCTTCGAGATAATATATGAACATTTCATCATAATGTGACGATGAATCACAAAAGAGCAGCTAGCAAAAGCTAACTGCTCACCCAAGAAAAACAGAGGAAAGATAACCATGTGACTTTAGTATTTACGGAATATTGAGTTTTATTCAGGGGTAGATATATATTGTAAAAAAAATCAAGGTTAAACCCAATAAAAAATAAGCATTGCAGTAAAACAAGATAGAGTCGTCAACAAGGTAAACTTTGCTGCAACTTTCCATTGTTCACTTTTAATATTTGAAGAGGAAAAAATATATTTTCTAGCTCCAAAACCTAATAAACAACCTCCGCATACTAAAGTTAACAGTCCAATGAGAAATCGTGAAGTTGGAAAGCTAGTAGTAGGATCCATAGCGGTTAAAATCAACATTTTAAATGATAGATGGAGAACGAGTGTTAGAACAAAAAAGTAGCTAATAGCTAGTACCCATTTATTCATACTTTTCATAAAAGCGACCTCATTTCTTTGGGGTTAATAAAGTGAATTTTTTCTAATTGACTATATTATATCATCTGGGAACACTCGGCTTTGGGTATGTTTAAAACTTAATAAAATAATCCTTTGAATAGAAAGTGAGGTTAAAAGAATGGAAGAAAACTTAAAGCTATTAGGCGCAGATGGAATGTGGGGAATGGAGTTTAAAGGGAATAAGGTCAATGTGTATGACGATGAAGGATACGTATTGGAAAGTATGACAAAAAGGGAGCATGTTCAGGAAGCTATCGATTTCCTTGAAGAATGTAAAGAACAAATGGAATAGAAAGTGAGGTTAGGAGAAATGTCTAAATTAAAGAAAAAGAAAACCAGAAAAGCTATTGCTCGACGTGCGAAATCCTTTGAAAAATATAGAGTTAAAAACGCTTGGAGAAATATTTTTGTACAAGCTGGTATTTTAAAGTGAAAAGAAACTGAATATAGTCCGGCTAGAAAACTAGAGGACACCAATTTTTAGAGCAGCAATCAAGCTGTTTTAAGAAATGGTGTCCTCTTTATTTTTGAAAGGGGATGTAGAGAATGAAGAACTTAAAAGATCAAATACGTGAATGGAAAAAGCAATCTAAGGAAGTAAAGAAGAAACATAAGAAAAAGAAAGAAGAGAAGCTAACCACTCGTGAAATTGAAGATTTAATGGGGATTCATAGACCTTGTTATGAGCGTAGACGTGGGGCTTTAAGACAAAAGTAATTTAAAAATAAAAAGGAGTGGTCTTACATGACTAAACAATTATCTTTCTTACCGAAAATTGATAGAACGGCAACGCAGAAAAAATTAGAAGGTGTTCTCGAAAATGTACGTTTATATAGACAGTTTGGAATGATGCGTGAAGAAATGAAAGTCACTCCTTCTTATGAAATTAGATATCACGGACCTACAAATGATGTAGGAAATCCATTAGAAGATGTAGCGATGGCTAATATACAACAAAGTGAACGAGAAGAGTGGATTAAAAAAACGTCATTTCGTATTGATCAGTTCCTTAGTCGCTTGGGCAATGGGCGTGCAGGAAAGGATCAAAGAAACATCATCATTAAGCGTTATTTAGAAGATGAAGAGGTATGTGATTATATGGTTTATAACGAGATTGGCATGAGTGAGCGTACTTATCGACGCGTTAAGGCTAGAGTGTTTTATAAACTTGCTTTTGCTCTTAGATTAGAAGTTTACGAGACAGAAGAGACTGGAGGTAATGAATAATGAATTTTGTTCAGCCAATACGTGATCCAGAAGAAATACAGCAGCTAAAAGAGTATTTTAAGGAGAAGAGTGTACGAAATTATATTTTATTCATTATGGGAATCAATACAGGCCTGAGAATCTCTGATATTTTAAAATTGAAGGTAGGAGATGTCAAAGGGAGTCATATCTCTATGAGAGAAAAGAAAACAGGAAAACAAAAACGTATTCAAATTACTGTAGCATTAAAAAGAGAACTTAAATGGTTTATAGAAGAAAGAGAAAATCATGAGTATTTGTTGCAAAGTAGACAAGGGAGTAATCGTCCTATTGGTCGTAGCATGGCATATAAGATATTAAGTATAGCTGCAGCAGAGTTTGGGTTAGATGAAATAGGAACACATACGTTGAGAAAGACGTACGGGTATCACATGTACATGCAAACCAAAAACATAGCATTACTCATGGAGATATTCAATCACTCGTCAGAGAAGGTCACGTTACGTTATATAGGTGTAAACCAAGATGCAATGGATAAAGCAATGACTAGGTTTAAAATCTAATCATTGCTTTTTCTTTTTAAATGTATACAGTTACTCATAAATTTCGTACTGTGTAACTCAAAAGAGAAAGTTAAATGAAATCAATGATAGCAAGGGATTCAGCGAAGGGGTCAGTTACACACAATATAAGATATGGGTAAGTCAATTATTTGTATGTTAAGATTATGCTATAAAAAAAGAAAGTAGTGATTGTGATGAGTGAAAGATGTCCGGTTTGTCAAAACTCTATTGTGGAACAACAATTAGTGGGAGTGGGAGGAGGACGTGTAGAGCAATATAAATGTGAGAATTGTGGTACATTTTCCATGGCTGAAGAAGCGAGATTTGAATTAAATGTAGAGCAGAAGAGAAAACTTTCTGCAATTTTAAGAAAGAGAACCATTAGAGGGATGGGGAAAATAATGATTTTTCTTAATCGACCAGATAAAAATCTTTCAGAATTTCCGTATCCTATTTATCTTTTAGAGGATCTATTAAGTGAATATCCAGATAGTGCTTCTGATAGGTTGGATGAGTCATTAATAAACTTAGCTAAATTGTCCAAATTTCCAGGTGACCCAGTATATATTCGTGAATCAGATAAATCTATATTTTTTGTACAGAGTATTCACTTGTTGGAAATGAAATATATAGCGAACCAACTATTTCAGGACGAACTGATTGAGATATCTAAGCTATCGGCAGCAGATTTCCCTGCACATATTACAGTTACAGCGAAAGGGTGGAATCGCATTGCAGAATTAGAAAAAGGAAGAGAAGCGGATACTAAGCAGGTTTTTGTCGCGATGTCGTTTAGTCCAAAAATGGATAGTCCATATAAGAATGCAATCACAAAAGCTATAAAAGAGGCAGGATACCAGCCTATCAGAATTGATGAAGCGGAACATAATAATGATATAACTGATGAAATAATAGTCAAAATAAGACAAAGTAAATTTGTAATTGCAGATTTTACCGGACACAGAGGTGGAGTTTATTTCGAAGCTGGTTATGCGGTGGGACTAGGTAAGACTGTTATATGGACATGTAAAGATGACGATTTTAAAGATATTAATTTTGATACTAGACAATTTAGTCATATTAAGTGGTCAACAGAAAACGAATTATACCAAAAATTATTAAACAGAATTAAAGCAACAATTAATTAAAAACATGGCAGAGTCGTGACCGCTTTTTGGCAGTAAATGTGCCGGTTGTTTTGGAGTTAACGTGATATATTTGTATTGTGAGAAGTGGCGGAAAACACAACTCACAAAGATTCCTTTATATTTTGTCTAAACGATCTATAATGATGGCAGATAAAATCCGAAACCAGCAGATGGTAGTGATTGAATGATACCGTTATTAAGGAGAGCTTTTGCTCTTCTTTCAGTTACTTAATAGTGTTGTATGTGCAGGTTAATGTAACGACATTAGGTAGCTGAAAGAAGATTAAAACTTCATTTACCGTAATTGAAGTGTAAATAAATAATTGATCTTAAAGCATCCATTCGGGTGCTTTTTATTTTGGAGGAGGATGAAGGATGAGTGAACATAAATTAACAATAGAAAAGAAAGATAGCATTTACTTTAGACCAACATTCCCTCATAAGATTGACGGGAGCAAAATCAAATCGTTAGAAGATGTAATTAAGATTTTAAAGTTAATGGATATTCGTTTGGATGATAAAGCGGTAAAGGGTCTTGAGCATTTGATTGAAGAGGAGGAATAATTTTGAAAATGCCATTAACAAAGCATTGGTGCATGAACAAAGGTTGTGGATTTGAAGAAACTTCTCATAAGATACGTGATGGATGGCAATGCCCTAAATGCAATGGACCAATAAGGAATCAAGTTGTTAAGAAAGATAAGAGGTGAGGATAGTTCATGCGACCTCTAACAATACAAGAGATTAATAAACTATATGAGCAAGATAACATCATTAAGTTCTATAAGCATCCTTATTGGAGAAGGAGCATTAGGATTAAGGCATTAGAGAGAGACAACAGTGAGTGTCAGGAGTGCAAGCGCAAAGGTAAGTATAGCAAAGGTCGTAACGTCCATCATATCAAGGAGTTACGTGACAGACCAGACTTAGCATACATACTAAGCAACCTAGAAACGCTATGCATTCAATGCCATAACAAAGAACATAACAAAGAGAAGAACATAGTGAAGAAGCGATGCACGATAGTAGATGAAGAGAGGTGGTAAGTGTGGACAGCTTAACGATACAAGGTAACACATATGACTTGTCCATTATCAATAAGCTAATAGATGTTGGAATAGTTGAATCTACTGCATCTGAAGCCGAGATATACAAACGATTTAGAGAAGATATCTATACAACATACAAACAGATACGTCACATATGTAATCCAAGAGCATGTGAGAAGACTACACTTGAAACAGTAAAGAAAAGTCTACGTGAACATTGGTTAGAACATTATTTAAATATGAATTTAACAGAAGCTCACATTGTTATTGAATATGCTGAGCTATTCTTTGGTTTAGCTATAAAATAATTTAAGATAAATTTCCTGAGACACCCCCCGGGTAAAATATAGAAACAATTTTGCTGGGGGACCGAGCAACGCGGGGGGGAGATTTGTCTTTTTATTTTTTGCTTTTCACGCGCGGAACAGAAAAAAGTGCAAAAAAACATGTTATCTCGATGTCTAAATTAACAAATGAAAGTGTGGTGATACCGTGACAATCAAGAAAAAAAACTACGATTTGGCTTTTGAAGATTATAAAAATGGCATGTCATACGCTGATATTGCTACAAAATATGGCGTTGCTGAAACTACTGTCCGTGATACCTGGCGTAAGCGACATTGGAACGAAGCATTAAAAGAACATACTAACTTACGAGATAAGATCCGTGACGATTTACTAGGTCAAATGAGGTCAAACGGTGTCATTCACGGACATTTTCTTGATTTAGTCGAAGATTACATGGCAATGTGGGATATCAAAAACAATTTGATTGCTGATATCGAAGAACGTGGTGTATCTGTACTAGGTGCTAATGGATTTATGAAGAAAAACGATAGCATTAATGAGTTGAATAAGACTAATACGCAAATGTTAAAGATTCTTAATGAACTTGGACTTAAAGCGGTAAGTGAAGAGGTGGACGACGATGATGCAGAAGTCTAATCTTCCTTATAAATATCACCCGTACATTAGTGAGTATATGGAGTCTGTGGAAAGCGGGGCTATTCGTTCCTGTAATGAACAGAAACAATTAATGGCCTTAGTTCGAAAAACTTTAGATGATCCAAATGTTTATATTGATGTAAAAGCTATTGAGGATAGTGTTAAAATTCCAGAGCCATATTTCCCTTTCAAACTTTACGCTTGGCAAAGATTTGTTAATGCTTGCGTATATGGAGTTAGATACAAAGATAATGACCGTTTAATTTGGAATCAGATTTTAATTTTAATGGGTCGTGGTGGCGGTAAAAATGGTTATGGTGGTTGGCATAATTTTTATATGCTGTCCAAACAGTTCGGAATTGATAATTATCATATCGAATGGATAGCAACTTCTGAACAACAAGCAAAAACTACATTTCAAGATGTTCGGAATGTAATTGACAACCCTAAAAATAGTGTTTTGAAGAAGTCTTTCAATACAACTAAAGTGTTAATTGAACATAAAAAAAACAGATCACATTTAAAATACAATACTTCTAATGCTAGAACAAAAGATGGTTTGCGTCCTGGATCAGTTTGGTTCGATGAAATTCACGAATATGAAGACTATGCATCAATTAAAGTATTCCGTTCGGCGCTCGGTAAAGTTAAAGATGGCCGAACTTTCTATTTAACAACGGATGGATATGTCCGTGGCGGCGTTTTGGATGATTTGAAAGAAAAGGCACGAATGGTTCTAAGTGGAGAAGTTGAAAACAGTAAGATTTTCCCCTTCATCTGCAAATTAGACTCTGAAGAAGAAGTCGAAGATATTGCGAACTGGGAAAAAGCCAATCCTTCCATTCGAGATAACACAGAATTATTCGAAACGATGAAAGAGGAATGGGCTGATTGTCAGACAAACATCCCGATGCATGTTGAGTTTTTGACAAAAAGGATGAACATTCCAAAGCAGTTATTTCAACACAAGATTGCTACCTATGAGGATATTCTTGCTACAGATCAACCTTTACCTGATGATTTACACAAATATGAATGCATTGGTGGTGTGGATTACGCAGAATTACGCGACTTCTGCAGCGTCGGTTTGTTATTTAAGCGACAGGGGAAACGTTATTGGATTCAACACACTTTTATTTGGCATCAGGCATTAAAAATGCAGGATATTAATCAAGATATTATCGATATCGGTGTGGAAAAAGGACTCTTCACCATCGTCTACGATAAAGAAATCGAGCCAAAACGTGTTATCAATTGGTTTTTAGAAAAAGCGAAAACATACGACATTAAGCGTATCGCGATTGATAAATTCCGTTCTGTAGTCTTGAAACCTTTATTAGAAGAAGCTGGTTTTAACGAAAGAGTTGATATAGTGAGGCGTGGTCAGTATGTTCACGCGATGTTAGACCCATTAATCCAACATCTATTCATCAACAATAATATTGTTTTTCATGACGATCCTGTTATGCGTTGGTATTGTGGCAATATCTATGTGGATGAATTAGGAAATGGCTCAAAAGAATATAAAAAAATCGACCCTGTCAAAAGAAAAACTGACGGGTTTTTTGCATTCACACACGCCCTCAATTTCGATGGTGATCTTGAAAACTATGCAGTCGATTTAAACGATATGCAAGTATGGTCATTCTAAGAAAGGGGGTGAAAAAATGGGAATTCGTAATGTTTTAAAAACCTTTTTAGGTACAAGTGATAATGGAACGACTCCGGATGTTGATTGTGGCGTAATAACACTTAAAGCCGAAATTGCTTATAAAAAGTTATATGTTAACGCTGCTATTGATTTAATCGCTCGTAGTTTAGTAGCTTGTGACTTTGAATCTTATCGAAGCGGTAAGTTAAAGAGAAGTTTGAACTACTATCAATTGAATGTATCACCAAATAAAAACGAAAATGCTCATGAATTTTGGTGTAAGTTTGTTCATCAGTTAATTTACGAAAATGAAGCGTTAATTTTGCCTATAGGTGAAGAATTGTGGATAGCTGAATCGTTTCATCGTGAAACTACGAATGGTTTTAATGAGTATGTTTACAAAAATGTTTCGATTAACAATCATCTTTTAACAAAGGAATATAGAGAACAAGACGTTCTATATTTGAAGATTTCTGAAGAGTCGATAAACAGTGTTATTGACAGTCTTTATAACTCGTATGGATTACTACTTGCTAAAGCTATGTCTGATTATAAAGGCAATGGAAGAAGACGTTTCTTGATGAAAGGACAATTTATGAGCTCATTAACCGATGAAGCAGGAAAAGCGGCGCAAGAACTGTTCGAGGAAAAAATGAAAGGTTATTCTGATTCAGAAAAACAAACTGCTGTTTTATTCCTTCCTAATAACGTAACAATGGAAGATCAAAGCAAGGACCCACGTAATTTAGATACGAGGGACATTAAAAATCTTGCAAAAGATATGTTAGATTTCGTGGCAACTGCTTTCCATATTCCGCCCTCTTTATTAAGTGGAATAAGTGAAGGTGGTATTTCAACTTCTGGAAATCCAACAGGAGATTTAGATAATTTCATATTATTTGTTGTTCGTCCTATCGGTGACATGATTGCAAATGAATACAATAAGAAAATGTTTACACGTGACGAATATTTGAATAAAACATACGTTAAATTCAGCATGGACAACTTCAAATTGTTCGATCTTACTAAGTTTGCTAATTCGGTTGACAAGTTATTTGCAGTCGGTGGTATGAGCATAAACGATGTGTTAGAACGATTAGGAAAAGAACAAATAGAAGAAGATTGGGCTAACGAACGTTATGTTACTAAGAACTATGAGAGAGCAAGGATAAGTGGAACTATGGAAGGGGGTGAAAATGATGGAAATGGAAAAGATTCAACCGAAGTTCCTAATGATGGACAACAAACAGGACAATAATAAATCAGTTGTTTACATGTATGGAAACGTTGGTAAAGCCCCTTTCGGTGATATTTCATCTCAAGGCGTACGAGAAATGTTAGACGGCGTTACGAACGATATCGAAATCCATATCAATTCAAATGGTGGCGACGCATTCGAAGGTATTGCTATTTGCAACTACTTAAAAACCCACCCTTCAAATGTAACGGCTGTTATTGATGCTATGGGAGCTTCTTCCGCTTCTTTAATCGCTATGGGCGCTAACAAAATTGTAATGCCATCTAACGCTATTATGATGGTTCATAGGGCTTCAACGTACTCATACGGAAATGCTGATTCGCTAGAAAAACAAGCAAAAATGTTACGTGACGTAGATTCAGCTTTAATTCAATCATACAAGAATCGTTTTAATGGTGAGTTCTTTGAACTAGAAGCGCTATTAGACAATGAAACTTACATGACTGCCGAAAAAGCTAAATCTTACGGTCTTTGTGACGAGATTGTAGATTCAATAGAAAGTGTGGACAACGAAGAACCAGTTATTGAGGAACCTGAAGAAGAAGCACCTATCGAAAACGAAGGTGACAAACGTATTCAAAATGCTGAAAAATCAGCAAAATTTATGGCTTCATTATTAAAATCTATCAAACTATAGGAGGTACTTTACAATGGGTAAAGATTTAGAAACTAAAATTGACAATCAGAAAAATTTAAGCGAGGTTTTAGCGTCAGGGACACCTGAACAAGTAGATAACGCTTTAGTACAATTCGCACAAGGTATTCAAAATGAAATTTTAGATCAAGCATCTGTTCAATCTAGCGACCAAGCTGTTTTGGCCGCTCGTGGTGGGCGTGCTTTAACTAGCCAAGAAACAAAATATTACAATCAAGTAATCGCTGGTAACTCATTCGCTGGAACTGAAGCATTAGTGCCACCAACTGTTATCGAACGAGTATTTGAAGACTTAGTTCAATCTCACGAATTATTATCTAAGATTAACTTTGTAAACGTAGGCGCTTTAACTGAATGGATTCTTAAAAAGGGCGATATTCAAACAGCGTTCTGGGGCAAATTATGTGCTGCTCATAAAGAACTTTTGGATGAAGGGTTCGAAACAATTAACATCAGCCAATATAAATTATCTGCATTTATGCCAGTTTGTAAGGCGATGCTTGATTTAGGGCCAACTTGGTTAGACCGTTATGTTCGCACTGTATTAGTTGAGTCTTTAAAAATCGCTTTAGAACTAGCTATCGTTCGCGGTACTGGTAAAGATCAACCAATCGGTATGATGAAAGATTTATTAAATGTTACTAACGGAGAAAATGCTGATAAAGCTGTAACAGCTGTTCTGAAAGATCTTTCTCCTTACACATTAGGAAACATCATGGCTTTACTTACTCGTGATGGTAAACGTAACCCGGACAATGTAATGCTAATTGTGAATCCAGTTGATTACTGGGCTAAAATTTATGGTTACACTACACGTCCTAATGCTGATGGAACTTATGCTTACAATGTTCTTCCGATTCCAGGTTCAATCGTTAAATCTAACGCTGTTCCAAAAGGAAAAATGGTTGTAGGTATGGCGAAAGACTACTTCTTAGGATTAGGTGGAGCGCAACGTTTAGATGTGTACGATCAAACTCGCGCTATCGAAGATGAAGATTTATACATTGCTAAAATGTACGCTAACGGTCGTGCTGACCGCAATGATTCATTCTTAGTTTACGATATTGCTGGTTTAGTTGATCCGAACGCACCTGTTACTCCACCAGCTGCAAAATAAGGAGTGATAACGTATGGAAAATGAGCAATCAAAGGTGACTTTAGTGTCGCCTTTCGATTTGCTTGATGATGTGAAAGAAGCACTAGCAATCACATGGGACGAGGAAGACAATAACATCATAAAGCTGATAGATCGTTCTGTTTACTATATTAATGATTTAGTAGGCGTTGAACTTGATCTGAAAATCAACTTATCCGCACGTGAGTTAGTTATCAACCGCATCCGATACGAGTATAATAACGCTCTCGATCAATATGAATCTAACTTTTACCAACCACTATCACGACTGATTTTACACGCTGCCTTAAAAGAGAGGGAAGCTTAATGGCAATCGAACAACATAGAAAAACTTACAATGACGGGTTTGTAAGTGTCATAGAGAAGAAAACCATTCGAAATGCCACTAAGAAAGTAATTGGATATGAAAATGTCGAAATTATCAAACTTAGATTTGCAGAACTTTCTTGTCGTGAGATTGATATACAGCTAGTAAATAGTGTGGGTAAACAGTTAGATATGAAGATTGAAACGTTGTATGCTCCTATATTTAAGAAAAAAGATGTGGACAGCCTAACTCTCAAATTGCGTGGTGTTTCTTATAGCATCATTAAAGCTGATCGTTTTAAGAATAATATGTTCTTATACTTACAAAAGGTTGGTGGTCTTGATGACACTAAATGAATTAATTGAGAAATATAATATTAGACTGGTTGAACACCTAGAATCATTCTTCAGTGGCGCTCAAGTTTACCAGGACATTGTACAAGAAGATGAAGCTAATCTATCCACAATAAATCATGTGGTGTTCGAAACAGGTGGATTCGAAAGAACAGGCGCTAAAAATTACAGCCAAGAAGTTACTGTTTATTTCTTCTCGGAAAATAGAGAAGACTTGGACATTCTACAATTGGAATTCATGGGTAGCCTTGCTAAAACTGGCCATACTTGCAATAAATCGCTCAAAGATAAGATGAAAAAGAAAGATACTGAATTCTTTGTGGACGTACTCACATTTGAATTGACGAGGAACATCAAAATTGTCTGCTAAGTTCAGTGTTGATTCGTCACAATTCGAAGCCTATCAAAGAAATATTGAGCGATTGCCAAACGTTGCAGAGAGAGTTATTAACGAAGGATTAAAAAAGAAAGTATCGCCTATCATGGTTAATTCGATTCTTGGTTTAATCCCGATTTCGGATAGAAAGAAACTTCACGCCAAACTTTCGAAATCAATTCAAGGTACGTTGAAAGAAAACCTGACTTTAACTTTAAAACCAAAACCTAAATTTGCTTACTTAGTTTTTCCTGATTTGGGTGTTGGTAAAAGTAAGGGGAACAAGCCTGAAGATTTCATGTTACATGGTGTGGATAGAGAAACAAATAAATCTGTCGAAGAGCTTAATAAGGCCTTGATAGAAGAAATCAATAAAACTTTAGGAGGAAATTAAATGCCAACAACTACAATTGATGTGTTTGATGCCGTCGAGATTAAGAACGCAAGTTTACTTTTTAAAAGTGAAGCAACAACAAGTCCTTTTGGCTGCATCGGTAAATTAGATGCAGAAACGGAAATCAAATCAATCGCAAAAATTTGCGGCGGTGTAACTAAAAAGAAAAAATCTAAACCAACACAATTAACTGTTAAAATTTCGGGACACATGGAATTAAAAGTTGCTCGTAAAATTTTCGGACTTAAAAACGAAGGTTTAATTGCTGACGTGTATTCGTACGGTATTGAAAGTGTGGGTGAAGACTTCTCATTTGTTGCTGAAGAATACGATACATTCGAAGATAATAACCGTTTAATCGCATTCCCTAATTGCTCTGCCGCTACTGGATTTGTTAAGAGTATCGAAAATGGAGCGGACGAGTTAGCTGAATTCGAAGTAGAAATTACAGCTTTACCTGATACTTATGGCGAATTCTATTATGAAGGCATTAACTTGCCAGCTGATGTTCAAAATAAATGGTTAACTAAATTCGATCCTGCTGAACTACGTAAGGTTACACCATAATAAAAAAATATGAAAATACTTAGGGCGCTCTAGTTAGCGCTCTTTAATTTTGTCTAAAAGGAGAGATTTATAATGACAAACGAAATTACATTAGCCGATGGTGAAGTAGTAAAAATCAACCCTAATTTAACTGCGTGGACGCTATTTAATCTAGAAAAAGAGGGCATTATTGGAAAATCGTTTTTAAGTACTTTATTAGATACACGGGGCGGCGCAGGGAACGTTGATTTGTTAGATACATTCCGTGTTGTTTATGCAGCTTATCGTCAAGCGAACGTTTCTGATTACATGAATTTTGAATCATTCATGAAACAATATGAAGTTGATATGACAGAAGCGTTCAAAATCTTTGGGTCTGTATTAAAAAAGCAAAAAGATAAAAACAACATGGCAAAAGGGTTCCAACAAAAAGCGGGAAAAAAGGCTTAAAACTTCCTGAATTTGAGATTGAATACGTTGTAGATTTGTATAGTTTGTACGTGTTCATTTTTAAAATTCCGGAAAGAGATTTCTGGCATCTACCTTTACGTGACGTTCAAAGGATAGCTGAAAATAAGAGTGCTTACGAAGGTTGGAAAGCTTACCTTCAAGAGAAGGGGAGTGAAAAATAGTGGCCGGACCTTCAAAAGAAACCGTAATAAAGTTTAAGGCTGACACCGCCGAATATAAAAATAAGATAGAGCAAATGAATACGTCTAATAAAGCGTTAAAGCAAGATTTAAAACTATTGCAGACGGAAATGAAGTTAACTGGAACAAATACGGAGAAATTAGCAACTTCATTATCTAGTTTGGAAAAACAATATGAACTAGCCAAAAAGAAGACTAAAGAAACTGCCGACCAACTCGAACGCACAAAAAAAGTGTGGGGAGAAAATTCTATAGAAACACAAAAGGCAGTTGCTGAATTACAACGTGCACAAATTGCCGAAGCCGAACTTTCTAATAAAATAAAAACAACTACCGAATCATTAAAACAAGCTAAGCAAGCGGAAGCGGAACGGAATAGTGAATCTGCGAAGTCAAAGCAAAAATTAAATGAATTACAACGTGCCGAATCTCTATTGGTTACAGAAACTAATAAATTGAAATCAGCTTTAGAAGAGGAACGTGTCGCGTTAGGTGATAGCATCTCTGAATCTGAAAAATTAGGCGTAAAACAAAGGCACTTACAACAACAACTAGAAATGAGTGCGCGATCAGTTGAAAATCTCGAACAACAATTAGAAGCTGCAAAAAGCGCATATGGAAAAAATTCAGCAGAAGTTAACAAATTAGAAACCAAGTTAAATGAAGCTAGAACCGCTGAAATGCATTTAAAAAATGAAGTCGAACAAACGAGTACATCATTAAGAGAACAGGCAAATATAGCCGAAAAAACAGGTAATAAATTAAAAGAAGTTGGCAATAAGACAAAGGAAATCGGTTCTAATTTAACAAGCACTGTAACTCCTGCTGTAGCCGGTGTAATGGGTATTACGGCTAAATGGGCATCTGATTTCGATTCATCGCAACGTCAAATTCAAGCAGCTTTAGGCTTAACAGCTAAAGGCGCTGAAAACATGGGTGGAATCGCGAAAGATGTTTTTTCTAAAGGTTGGGGCGAAAGTTTAGACGAGGTTAACAAAGCTGTAATTAGAGTGTATCAGAATATGGAAGATGTTCCTCATGAAGACTTACAAGCTGTTACAGAAGATGTTCTTGCTTTATCTAAAACGTTTGATGTTGATTTGAACGAAACAACTCGCGGCGCTTCACAATTAATAAAACAATACGGCATGACCGGTGAAGAAGCGATGGACTTCATTGCTACCGGTATGCAAAACGGATTAGATGTATCAAACGAATTCACTGACAACCTAGCCGAATACGTGCCGTTATATAAGCAAGCGGGCTTTGCCTCTGATCAGATGTTAACAATTCTAAAAAATGGGACTCGTGATGGCGCCTACAATCTCGACTATGTAAACGACCTAGTTAAGGAATATGGAGTTCGTATTCAAGATGGTTCAAAAACTACTTCTGATGCGATGGGGCAAATGTCACAAAGTACCCAAGACATGTGGGAAGAGTTTAAGAAGGGTGAGCGCCCGGCGGCTGATGTTTTCTATAAGATCATTAATGAGTTAAAAGGCATGGACGATCAAGTAACAGCTACGCAACTAGGTGTTTCACTATTCGGGGTTCATTTCGAGGATTTAGGAAATGAAGTTGTTTACAGTATGGGCGATGCTACTAACGCCTTAGGGGAAACAGCTGGCACGATGGATAAACTAAAAAAAGTCCAAGAGGAATCATTTGGGCAACGCGCACAAAAGTTATACCGTGAATTTAAAATCGCATTAGAACCTATAGGTAAAGTTTTCTTAGAACTAGCTGAACAAGTATTACCAATTGTGGAGAAAGCTATTAAAACGATGTCTGAAGCGTTTTCTAATCTTTCACCTGAAACACAAAAAACAATAGGTGTTATAGCGGCTCTCGCTGTAGTTCTCGGACCAATACTCATGTTGTTAGGTCCGATAATAACAACTATAGGAGGTCTTGTGACGTCTTTAGGAGGTTTAGGTACAGCGTTAGGATTGACCACAGCAAGTGTTGGAGCTGCCGGAGTCGCTACAGGAGGTTTAGGCGCGGCGTTAGGGGCGGCGGCGCTAGCTATAGCCCCTTGGTTAGTTGGAGCGGCAGCGATTGGAGCAGCTGGATACGGGATATACAAAGCTTTAAACGAAGAGGCTATACCGGCTGTAGATTTATTCAAAGATCGCGTAAATATAGCGGCAGACGGAACAGTACAGAGTGTGGATAAAATATCCGAAAGTACTAAGAAAGTCGTTGGCTCTTACATGGAGATGTCTCAACAAGCCGGAACTACTGCCTTGGAAATGTTCGCGCAACAACAAGTGATCACGGATGAAAATCTTCCTGTTATTATTCAAAAATATGAAGATATGAAAAATCAAGTTGTTGGTAAATTCGAAGAAAAGAAGAACGCTGAAATTCAAAAAACACAAGAAGCTTTCGCGGGAATGAAAACAATAACTGCGGAAGAACAAGCTAATATATCAAAGATGTATACAGATCATTACGAAATGGAAAAAGCGAAAACTCAAGTTGCTAACGATAAAATTGTAGAAATTTGGAATAGAGCGAAAGAAGAAAAACGCGCTTTGACAGCTGACGAAAACAAACAAATCCAAGGATTACGCGAAGTCGCTGACCAACAGGCTATATCGGCGCTATCTAAAAACAAAACGGAACAAGAAGTTATTATGAACAATCTAAAGAATAGCAAAGAGAGAGTTACCGCTGAAATGTTGAGTGACGCTGTTACAAAGATGGAAAAAGAAAAGAATGAAGTTATTGATAAAGCAAAAAAAACTCGAGATGACAGAGTCCGAGCGGCTGAAGAAATGAAACGAGAATTAGGAAGCGCTGCCGAAGGAACAGCGAACAAAATGATTGACGAAGCTAACAAAGAATATAGAGAAGTTAAAAGCAAAGCCGAAGCAACAAAAAGAGAAGGTATAGATAAATTAAAAAATTCTTATAAAGACTTAGAAGATCAAGTGGATACGAGTTCAGGAAAAATTCTTAGCGCTTGGGATAAAGTGAAAAGATGGTGGAATAGTTGGAGTATCCTTCCGAAAACGATGACAGTAGAGAAAAAAGAAGTTGGACCTGCGAGTTTCGGGATAGGTACAGCTTCAGCTTCTTCGCGTAGTTTAGCCGCACCGCGATCTTTAGTCCCAGAAACCGTGAGTCGTTTTAGTATGTTCAGTAGCGAAGATATCAGCCCTTTGTATAGTCCTGGTATACTCCAAGGTCTTCCTGAACTAGCAGGAACAACTCTTTCAACATCTTATTCAACAAGAGAGAAAGAACAGAAACCTCAACCACAAGAAATTAAAAACGAAGTCACTTTCCACACTGTTGTTAAAAATGATAGAGATTTAGACAGAACGTTTGAAAAAGCAGACGAATGGTTCGCTAAGAGAGGACAAGCGTTAAATATCGGTAAAGGAGGTTCTACACGTGCATGATATCCGGATAAACGATAAATTAGGGCGGAACTACCATCTTTGCATGGTAGACCGTCCTAAAATACCGACTGCTAAAAAGAAGATTGAATTTATTGAAGTTGACGGGAGAGAAAATGGGGCGTTAACAAAAGATAAAGGTTACGAAGATGTTGATTTTACAGTTGAGTTTAATTTACTCGAAGATGAAAATATCAAACCTTTATTAAGAAAAATAAAAGCGTGGATAATGAATGCTAAGGTTGTTTCATTTACTGACGACTATGTTTATAGAAAGATAAAGTCAGTTGAAATTGGAGATATAGATAACGAAATAGAGGAATACGGAAAGTTTCAAGTTACATTTAAAGCTGATCCATATGAGTACGCTATTGAACAGCCAATTACAATAACAAATCCCGTTACGATTATGAATCAAGGCACATTACATTCTTTACCGAAATTAACGATTTACGGAACAGGAAATATAACAATACAGATTAACGGTATTTCTTTCCAAGTAAAAGACGTTAATCCGTTTGTTATTGTTGATTCTGATTTAATGGAATGTTACTACAATACAACTCCTATGAATGACAAAATGATTGGGAAGTTCCCTACATTTAAAGAAGGAGAAAATACAATATCGTGGACGGGGAGTGTATCTAAAATCGATATAGAAACAAGGTGGCGATACATTTGATTACACTTTATAAGCCTAACGAAACAAACTTTACTCACAACGGTATAGGCATTCTTGATAATAATATTTATGAAGCTGAAATTGAGGAAATTTTAAACGGAGTTTATACACTAAGTTTTAAATATCCTCTTTTTTCTCCACACGGATTAGATATCATTGGGCAGTCATTAATTAAAGCGCCAACACCAGATGGGGATCAATTGTTCCGTGTAGCAAATCCGCATCCAACTGATGGTGAAGTACAAGTGTTTTGTTATCACATTTTCTATGATTTAGTAGATAACTTTATCGAGGATACAAACATCGTTGGTAAATCAGGTATGGGTGCTTTAGATCAAGTTAAAGGCGCTCTACAATATCCAACTATTTTTGATTTTTATAGCGATATTGAGAACATTGCGAACGCACGATTAGTTAGAAAAAACCCTGTAGAATTTTTATTGGATAACGGACAGGATAACTCATTCTTAAATCGTTGGGGCGGCGAATTACTACGCGACAATTTCAACGTTCGAATGTTAGCTAGACGCGGTAGGGATCGTGGTGTTGTAATCCAACATAAAAAGGATTTAATAGGATACGAAGCTGATATTGATTGGCAATCAGTAATTACAAAGATAATGCCACAAGGTGCAAATGAACTACTATTACCAGAAAAGTATGTTACTAGTCCACTGGTTAATAAGTATGTGAATCCTAAAATTAGAAAAATTGAGTTCCCGGAAGTTAAAGCAAAGCAAGGAGACGCTATAAACGATGATGATGCTTTACCATTGCCGGAAGCTTTAAATAAATTACGTGGACTTGCATTAGGGATGTTCAACAGTCAACATGTGGATCAACCACCGGCGACTTATAAAGTTAAATTCCAGGAGTTATCTCAAACGGAAGAATATAAAGATTTAGCTGTATTGCAACGTGTTTATATGGGCGATACAGTAACCGTTCAACATTTAGATGAAGGTATCGACATTAAAGCGAAAGTTGTATCTTACAAATACGATCCATTGAACGAAGAATATATTGATGTCACATTAGGAAACTATAAAGAGTCATTCACGGATGTTTCTAACAAAATAGATAGAATGCAAGATAATCTAAACGGTTTAGAAACTAGTTTTTTAGAAAAAGCAAAAGAACGCGCTACAGATTTAATTAATAGCGGGTTCGGTGGTTATGTTCGTGTCTATCCAGAAAGAATCCTAATCATGGATACAGATAAAGAATCGACAGCTAGAAAAGTATGGCAATGGAATATTAATGGTTTAGGTTATTCTAAAACTGGCATTAACGGACCATACGGACTAGCAATGACAATGGACGGTTCGATTGTAGCTGATTTTATAACGACAGGTAAATTAAATGCATCAATGGTTCAAACTGGTTTCAATGAATTTGGAAGCATCATCAAATTATTACCGGAGGGTTTAGAATCACGCGTTAATGGAAAAAGACGAATGCAATTAGATAATGTGGGAAGGCTTAATATATTTGATAATAATGAAACTATGATAGGTTTTCTCGGTTATCAAGGTAAGGCGAATAATCCGTCAATGAAAGGTGTATCTGTCGCGATACGTCCGAATAGATTTTTAAGTCTATCCGTTTACAATGAAGATACAGATTTCTATAATCCATATTTTGAAATTGTAGATAACCCTAATTTGTATGGTATGGCAGGGAATCACTTGTGGAAAGATTTAATGTTTAATAGGACAAAAGCTGTTTTTAATGATAGCGGCGACGGTGTAGCCCGTAATTTTATTCAAGAATTAACGTATATAGATAACACCAAAAGATTGGCGTTAATTTTTGATCAAGGCATCGACTTCGCGCGATTGAATGGAGACGCCAAAATAACTGTATCGGGTATTAGAGATGATTACTCTTATTCTCACGGTAGATTTTACGCTAATGGCGGCGTCGCACTTGATGGAATGGGAACAAACATCGTTAATAATGGTATTTTTAAAACAACTGGTTCTTCATTAGCAATAAGTAGCGCAACAAAAGTTATGTTAGCTTATACGGTTAACGGGAGTTTTTATGAAGTTTTCAGTGTAGCCGCTAAAAATAACTTAGATGCATTCGGTGAGTTGAACATGCATAACTGGTCGATTGTTAATACTTCTTTGAATAGAACTGTAGTTAATAACAATATAGATCAACCGGTGACTTTCGCTAGATCACTGTCATTAGCAAAAGTTAATGCAACTAAGAATATGTCTAGTGTAATGAGCTCTTCCGAAACTTTTACCCACATTGGAGAAGATGCAACTACGGATGGACAAGTTAAGATTGACTTGCCTATTTTCTTCCAAAACGAAACAAGCGATTATCATGTTTTTATTAGCAAATACGGTCGTGGTGACATCTGGGTTTCTGAACGTAATGCAAAATATTTCATTGTGGAAAGCGATAATGATATTTCATTCTCTTATGAAATTAAGATTGTAAAAGAAGAAGAATTATCAATACGACCTATGTTAGCTCGATCTGTAAAAAGAAGATCGAGTATCTTTGACATGGCTGGTGATATGCCAGAAGAAGTAACTGTGGACAATGAAATTAAAATTGATGAATCTGAGTACAAAGGAGTGGAATAGGTTATGAAAACCAGATTAATCCTTGATATCAACAAAACACAATACGCACAATTAAACTCCCTTGTCACTGGAAGGGTAGGTGATAAAGCTAGCAATACCGTTGATGTATATGTTGTTGACGGTTTTATTCCATATAATTTAACTGGAAGTGACGTATATTTCGAATGTGCTAAACCTGACAATACTTCCGTTAGAGATAAGAACGGAATCACTATGATAGATGCAGCTAAAGGGCATTTCGAATACACATTCCCAACACAAACTTTTGCATCTGTGGGGAAATCTAAACAAGCGTATTTCACTGTGGAGAAGAATGCAACTATAAAAGCTACAACTCAAGACTTTATTATTATTTCGTTACCAGATGCTTTAACTAATAGAATTCCATCTAAAACTTATATTTCTCAATTAGATCAATTAATTAAACAGTTAGAACAAATGCAATTAGATGTGTTGAATAGTGAAGCGTATAAAGAAGCTCATGACGCAAAGGAATTCGCTGAACAAGCTAAAATGATTTCCGAAAGTGTACAAGAACAATTGAATCAAATTGTTATAAATGGTTCGATTGATCCAGAGACAAAGCAAGCTAGAGTGGACGCTGAAGGAAAAGTTCACCCTAATTTAAAAGCGCGCATTGATTCTGATAGTGTGAAACTTGAATCTTTGATAAAAAAAACTGATTTTGAAATTTCGATAGAACAATACTCTCATCATGCGATAAGAGACAATGGAGGTAAAATCATTGATTGGCAACCGGCAATCATGAAAGCTATATCTGATTCCCCTGAAGGGACAACTATTAAGTTTTCGGGGAAAGATTATAATATTGCGCAAAATATAAATGTAGGTAATAAAAGTTTGTATCTAAAAGGGACTGGTAAAAAAACAAGATTTGTTTTGAATTCTACAGCTTTAACTGAGCCACTTTTAAAAATAGGATACACTTCGAATGAAGGGAATAAAGTACCATTAACAGCAAACGCTAATAAAGGGGACGATACTATAACAGTATCTTCTACTACAAACATTAGAACGGGTGACTATTTATTAATAGTATCAGATGAACCTTTCTCTGCTGCTCCTGACAAGGCTAACAGGTACAAGGGAGAGATTTTAAGAGTTCGAAGTACAACTACTACGACGATAGAATTCTATTCTAGGTTACAAGATAACTATAACTCGGCAACAGGTGGTGGTTATAAGAAGATTTCAATTGTTGATGGATTTTGTATTGAAAAAATATCTTTCTATAATCCTAATCCAAATCAAACGCTCACTCCTTTTTTATCAGTAAATAATACAGCTAATGTTGTAATCAGAGATATTCATATGAAAAACGGCGACGAATACGGTTGTGGCTTTAATAACGTTGTCGGTGGGGTAATTGACAACTTAGTTTGTGAGGACTTCATCAACAATGAAACAAGCTTACGGTATGGTTATGGTATAAATATTTTCCGTGCTACACAAAACATTTCTGTTTCAAATTGTCATTTTAAGCGTTGCAGACATGGTTTTACTGTTGATAATGAAGTGAATAATTACGGAGTTCCTAGACATATTGTTGTATCTAATTGCACAAGTGTAGATGGTTCGCAAGCTAACTTTGATACACATCAATGTGGTGAATTTATTACCTTCGTGAATTGTTCAGTTCAAGGAGCGAAAGTTGGATCTGATCCTTATGGAGGGACTTATAAAGATTCAATCGGTTTCCAAATACGATCCCAAAACACCAGATTAATTGGTTGTGAAGTAAATGGATCTGATGATGGAATATGGATAGATACTTTTGCAAATGGAATAAATATTAATAATTGTAGAATAGTCGATGTAAAAGGTGTAGGAATATATATAAAAGAGAATTTCACATCCAGTAACGGAAATGTAAAAGATGTAGTAATTCAAGGAACGACGATAATAAATTCCGGTGATCATGGAATACTTGTAAACGCAAGTTCTAAGAATATCACCATACAAGGTTGTTTCTTGGATGGTGCTAGTAAGGTATCATCTGGTAAACATGGTATTTACGTAGGTTCAAATGTAAATGTTGTTCGAATCAGTAATAACATTATAGTAGATACGTCTGCTACTCCTACCACTAGATACGGCATATATTTAGCTAGTGGTGCTACTAATTGTTATGTATTAATGAATTACATTAATAACATGGTAACTGGTCGTGTGCAGAATTTAGGGACAAGTAATTTCATCACCGAACTAGATAACAATGGTAATCTAGTTACTCCTAACATCTTTATAAACGGATACCTACAATTAGGTAAAGTAGCATCATTACCAGCGGCATCATCAATATATCGTGGATATAAAGTGAGAGTTGAAGGTGGTTCTGGTGTTGCAGACAAAGAATATATATGTATGAAAACAGCTGCAGATACTTATATTTGGGTACAAGCGACAACGGGATAATGAATATAACTATATAATATTTTTTAATATATTCCTTGCTGGGTTACCTACAGAAGTAGCGTTTTCTGGAACGTTTTTTAGTACCACGGCATTCGCACCAATTTTAGATTTGTCACCTATTTCAATATTACCGATTACTTTTGCACCTGAACAAATAACAACACCGTTACCTATTTTGGGTGGAGTATTGCCTTTCGTGTGTACAGACCCAATCGTTACTTGATGAAAAATAGTTACGTTTTCACCAATTATTGCATCAGGATGAATTATAATACCATTGATGCAATGTGGCAGTTTAAGTCCTTTGCCGATTTTACATTTAGCCGGAAGTTCTCCACTGCCAATAATTCGGACGAATATGGTATCAGATATCAAATAAAAAAACCATAGTATTTGACGGACAAGAGGAATTTTAACTTTATAGAATGTCCAATTTCCAAAACGATATGTAATTAATACTAATAGCGTGATTGGATTTCTATTATTCCTTTGAATATCAGTTATTAAATTTGACATGTGTACCCCCCAATATAATTAAATTAGTTATATTTTAATATATAGTAGTGTGAAAAGGTAATGTTTTTCTTAAAAAATGTGGATTTTACAATAAAACGAAGCGTGCTTATAGCATGCTTTTTTATTTTGAAAGGAGATGAACCGATGCAAGAAATTCAAGATTTAAAGCAAGAGATCCTCCAAATTAAGTCAGATCAAAAAGATATAAAGAATGACATTCGAAACTTAGAGTCTCGTACTTTGGGGAATGAAAAGGACATCATCAACATTAATAAACAGTTAGATAAAATCAGTGCCAATACTACATGGATTCTCCGAATCATCATTGGTGCGATTGTAACAGCACTAATTGGATTGTTATTGAAAGGAGGTGTATAAGATATGCCACTTACAAAAGAAAATATTCTAAAACGTTTGCGCAACTGGAAAACATGGGTTGCGCTCTTTTCATGCTTTGGACTGATTTTATCAGTGTTCGGAGTAACTGGATTTGAAGGTAATTTAGAAAAAGTACAGCAAGCTGTTTATTTATTTGGTATTGCGCTAGGTATTTGGACTAGTCATGGAGACGTTACTGATCAAAATGAAAAAGGAGATGTTGAATAATGGGACAAATTATCGATATTTCGAAATGGAATGCAGGTTCAATAAAATGGGATGTAATCGGTCCACAATTAGATTTATGTATTTGCCGTGTGCAATACGGTTCTAATATGATAGATCAATATTATAATGGATATGTAAAAGAATTAGAAAAACGAAATATCCCCCACGCCGCTTATGCATATGGTTGTTTTGTAAGTGTAAATGATGCGATCAAAGAAGCAGATGATTTTATGGCTCGTGTTAGTCCTAATGCTAAATTCTTAGTTTTAGATACTGAAGACGATACATTGAAATCATGTGGAGAGCAAAAGATAGCGGAAGCATCACAAGCCTTCATTAATCGTTGTAAGTCTAAAGGGTGGAAAGTTGGTTTTTATGTAAGTCACCACATGTACAATAAATACGGATTAAACAATGTAAAAGCTGATTTCCTTTGGATTCCGCGATATGGCGGGCCGAAACCTGCTTACAAATGTGATATTTGGCAATACGCAGACGGAGAAACAGGCGGATGGCTTGATGGAATTGGAAAGGTTGATTTAAATTCTTTAGTTGGTGATAAACCTTTATCTTGGTTTATCGGAAATGAGCAACCCGTTTCTAATGGCGGATATCAATATGTTAAATCTGGTGAATTCGGTACTAACTTAATTGAAGAAGCTATCCAAGCGATGAACGAAAGAGGAACAAAGGGGAAAGTGGTTGTTAATCCATTAACAGGTCTTGCTCATATTGAAACAGAGGTTTTACCTAATCCAGAATTAGACAAGATTACCTGGTGGATGGATACTAGACCTGGTGGTAAATGGTGGTATGAATATATTAAAGTGAATTAATCATTTTTTTAACAAAAGAATAGTTTTATGAACAAAAATTATTATCTGGTTCTATATGTAGATAATTATATATTGATTTTCATCTTTACAGATGTTAGTGTAAAGGTACCGTTTCTTATTTATCTATGAACCAGTATCTGTAGAACGAATAGATTAATTTGAAAAAAATCCCCTTTTGCACCTATATGCAGAAGGGGATTTTTGTTTTTATGAGATTTAAAATTTACTTTTAGATAATGCCTTTAATATAGGATTTATAATTTTAATCAACAAACGAAATGCGTTAAATATTGAACGAACGACCTTCATAAAGTTAGAGTTCTTTTTCATTTGGTATGTACCGTCCTTTAAATCTGATTATAGATCAGATATTTTTCTAACTTCTTTTTCCTTCGCTTTAAATTCCTTTTTATATTGCTTGAAATCTTGTTTATCCACTTTGAATTTTTCGCCAGTAGCAACATTCTTCACTAAGTATGTTTTAGTTATTGAGAAATAATAAATTAAAAATAATATACAAGATATTGAAAAAGTGGGGATGCCTAAGATTAATGCAATAATAAACAACGTTATATCTAATCCCGTAAACATGCGTTGCAAGACAATCCTCTTTCCAGCAATAGCTTCTGATTGCTGTAATTGTTGCATACGTTGTAAGGATGCGACTGTATCATAACTCATGAAATAACCTGATTGTTATATCGTTAGCTTACTTGATTAATATTCTTTGTCCACTTTTCGTAACTCTGACTGTGTAAGTCCATATGTCTCTGTTGTACAACCTGCTAACAACATAACAGGTAATGCTAAAGCTAACATTTTACGTTTTATTGTCACATAACCCTTTGAATACTTAGTTTTGTGCGTCTTTTATTTCATTTAACGTTAAAGCCATTGTATCTAAATACTCCATCATAGCATCTAAGTTTGCTTGGGCTTTTTCAGTATCATTTTCATTAAAAGCGATAAACGCTTGGTCTACTACCTGTTTGATTATTTTTGCATCGTCTCTTAACTGCACTTTGAAGTAATCGTAATCCTTAGGAGGTTCTATACTTGCTAACCTATCCATTCTTCCGCTGACTACACTTAATTGTCCCTTTAACTCTGATTTATTTGTTTGCATCGTTTTGTCTTTTTCAAGTAGTGATTTACTAGATTTTACTGCTGTTACTAACTCATTAGAAGTCTCCTCTACCTCTTCTTGATACTGTTCCAAAGGTGAATAGTGTCTAGACTCGTTATTTAACTTCTTATCTATATACGCTCGTTCTTCAGCTAGTGTTCTACCTCCTCCAATTACAGCTTCTTTTACTACTTCTTTGTTAGGTTCTTCTACCTTGTTTGATTTATCATCACTTGCTCGTTCTTCAGCTAATGTTCTATTTGCCTTTTCTTCTTCACTTGCTACCTTTTTAGTTTCTTCTTTAACTTCTTCTTTGACCTTTTTATCTTTATCTTTCATTTCTGACTCTGTTTCTTTTAGTGCTTTATCTAGTTCTTCATCCACAGTCTTCATGAAATCTTCTTCTCGTAGCTTTACTGTCTCCGATTCCTTCTTATCCTTTGACTCTGCATCTTTTAGGTTGTCAGTCTTTTTATAATCTTCAACTTTTACATTATCAGTTTTCTTCTCTTCAGCATTATCTTTAGAACATCCTACTCCTGCTACTAATATAAGCGGAAATGCTAAATATATTAGTTTCTTTGCTTTCATAATTCAAACCCCTTTAATATTAATAGTGTTATTATTTAGTTCAAACATACAAGTAGAGCCTTTTATTTCTTTGGTGTATAGTTAATTGATCCGTCTGTTGTACTTGATGTACCTTTTCCAAATGAATTATGATCCTGCTTAATAACATCTTGTTTGTTCTTAATTGCTTCTTTCAATGCATTAGGATCCTTATCGTTCATATCGGCAAAGAACGGTTGCCATGTATACATACCGCTATCTATCCCATCTAATGCATCTTCTACTTCGTCTTTTACTTTCTTTTTATCATTTCTAGGGTCTTCATACTTCTTAAAAGCTTTCTCTACCTTAGGTAAATAGTCTCTTATAGTTTCTATACCTTCTTTGATAATGTATTCATAGTCTGTATACTTTTTAGGTATTTCAACTCTTTCTAAACTATCTAATTGATTATGAATTTTTATGATAGTGTCCTTCGGTTCACCTTCATATCTAGCTATTGAGAATGCATCAGACTCTTTCTTTAAAGTTCGTATTGAATATTTAAGGTCTATTAATAAATCGAACATATAGTCAGGAAATTCTGTTGAAGATATAGGTATCGTATGCTTTTTGTTAGTCTTATCATTACCTGACTTAGTTTCTTTCGCACTAGAATTTTCTTTTTCCTTATCTACCTCTGTCTTGCTTTCTGATTTCTTATCAGACTTTTTCCCGCTTCTTTGTTCTTCTTCATATTCCAATTTTGCTAATGCACCTCTAAGTTGCCTTTCTATTTCTTCGTCTTTATAATGCATTCTTTTCATATCTTCTATCATTTTATCTGCTTTAAACTCTTTGTCTACTTTTCGAAATTCTGCTTGTGTAAGTCCGTATGTTTCTGTTGTACAAGCTGATAATAACATGATAGGTAAAGCTAACGTTACGATTCTCTTTGCTTTCATTTTTACATTACCCCTTAGTCAGTTGAATGATTATATATATAATTACAAGTTACTCTAATACAACTTCTTTATAGCTTTCATATACATGTCTGACCCTTGATTTATTAAGCTGAAACCATCATTAACCTCAGATTTATTCATATTATCTAGGTAAACGTATACGTCTTCTATCCCGTCACGCATAATTTTCAACGAACGTAAAATAAGTTCATGGATATCTTTTTGCCCATCACCAGGTGTTAGAGCATTGAATTTGTTTGTTACGTTTGCTACATTAGCTAATGCGTCTCTGAAACGCTGTTTTGATGTACTTAGCGTACTATCTTCATTAATTATCTTAGACATTTCACCCATAGAGGTTTCTAACTCTTTAGTTAAATCCATAACTTCAGTCTTATAAGCTTTTGCTGCTGGGCTTTCTTTAGCAGTTTCTTGTTTGTCTGATGCATCTAGAGATGTACTATCTTTTAAATGGTCTTTAGATACCTCACAACCTCCACTTACAAGCATGAGTGCAAGTGCGAGATATACTAGTTTCATTGCTTTCATTTTAGTGTATTCTCCTTGTGATATTATTTGTTTCTCTAGTGAGGGCTCTCTTCATTACTTAAGCCAACTCATGTAAGGTGTCTACTTTTGATAATGTCAATTCAACACCTTCACGCATAGTTTCCATTTTATGGATTAATATTACCTAAAGCGATAACCGCAGAAATATATTCTTCATTTAATCCTTTTCGAATTATAGCCATACATGTCCCAGACTCATCACCTAAGAATGCTGTTTCAGGAACGCTATTTTTCAATATTTCACTAGTGAATGTAATGATTTCTCTTTCTGGATCTTGAGTATCTGTATAACGCTCTTTCTCTATAGCATCGACTGGAAGTATATTTTTCACTTCTGTCATGACATCGGATAATGAGCGGCTTTGTTTTCCTGATTGGGAAAATTGAAGGGTGATATTATTTGCTCTACCTTCTAAAAACATTGCTAAAATATAATCGTTTGCAAATCTAGCGATTGAAGCGGACCCTTTATTTGAACCGTATTCTTTTACAAAGTTTTCTTCTGTATCACCTAGACCAGCTTTAACAGAAATTTTATTTGATTGTGTGGCTGGTAATTGTTTATCTTTATCTGGTGTAGATTCTTTCTTTTCTTTTTGTTGTTTCTCTTTTTCTTCAGCTTCTTTTTCAGCTTTCTGGTATGCTTCATCCTGTTTGCTTTTTTCTTCAGCTGCCTTTTTCTCTTCTTTAGCTTGTTCTTCTTTTTCCTGTGCTTTTTTCTCTTGCTCGTTAGCTTTCTTCTCTTTTTCCTTTTCAACTTTTTCTTTTTCTTGGTTTTCTTTTAATACTTTTTCTTCAGCTCTTTTTTTATCAATTGCAACTCGTTCTTCTGGAGTTATCGACTTGCTAGCAAACAAACTTGCTAAAATAAACGAAATGAATAATACCGGCAAGAAAATTAATATAACTCGACCTCTTGTTTTTGTGTTGCCAAAACGAACGACCTTTCCTGGTTTGATCAGACCTATAATTAGTGCAATTACCGATAGTATTGACGCTAATAAAAACAAAAACATTAATGCAGTAAACAAATAAAAACCTCCTTATATATGTAAATCAAAATATAATTATAACAGGAATAAATGGTTGGGTTACATAATTATTGTAAAAAATCTAATGTATACTTTCTTAAGCTCGCATAAACCCACATTCAAAAAACTTGTCCATCAAGCTACTTACAATCCCTTTGGATGAGTTATTGTATTAATGAAGAGCCTGATAGACATGTATGGAAATGAAAATAAATTTACAGTCTGCGAAATGGATATATAATAGAAGAAAAAAGAAATATTTATATTGTCATCACCCTGTTGGCGTCAACCTAATGCGCCTAATGGCTACAAAAGACATCTACTTCGTACCATTCGGCCAAGATGCACCAGAGAAAAAACCGAACTCAATGGTAGCTCGTATGGAGTTACTTGAAGATACAGTATTAGAAGCGCTACAAGGAAAACAATTACAACCTGTTGTTGTAGAAAAATTCAGATATATGAGTTAAAAAACGAAAAAAACGTACGATTTTTGTTGAAACCATCATTCTTACTGTAGAATATGATAAAATTAACGTTATTAAGATTAGAGGGGGCATTGTAAGCTCCTTCTAATTCTAAGTTATAGAAGGATTGGTATCTAGAAAGGGGCATAGTGATGGAAAAGCAAAAAACTTTTCATGTCGCTGTAGTTGGAGCAACCGGCGCAGTTGGTGAACAAATGTTAAATACTTTAGAGAAACGAGAATTTCCAATTGGGAAGTTAACGTTACTTTCATCTAAACGATCTGCAGGTAAGAAACTTGTATTTAAAGGCGAAGAATTTACAGTTCAAGAGGCAACTCCTGAAAGTTTTGAAGGAGTAGATATTGCACTATTTAGTGCAGGTGGATCTGTATCGAAACAATTAGCGCCAGAAGCAGCAAAGCGCGGTGCAATTGTTGTTGATAATACAAGTGCATTCCGTATGACAGAAAACGTGCCACTTGTTGTACCTGAAGTAAATGAAAATGATTTAAAAGAACATAATGGTATTATTGCAAATCCAAACTGTTCTACAATTCAAATGGTAGTAGCTCTTGAGCCAGTTCGCCAGCAATATGGTTTAAAACGAGTAATCGTTTCCACATATCAAGCTGTATCAGGTGCTGGTGCGGCAGCTATTGAAGAACTTCATGAACAATCACAAGCAATCTTAAATGGCGAAGAAGTAAAGGCGAATGTTTTACCTGTATCAGGTGACGAAAAGCATTTCCAAATCGCTTTTAATGCTATTCCACAGATTGATAAATTCCAAGATAATGGATTTACATTCGAAGAAATGAAAATGATTAATGAAACGAAAAAAATTATGCATATGCCTGAATTAGAAGTAGCTGCGACATGTGTACGTTTACCAGTTGTATCGGGTCATTCCGAGTCTGTGTACATTGAAGTAGATAAAGAAGGCGTAACAGTAGAAGAAATGAAAAACTTACTTGCAAATGCAGAAGGTATTGTACTGCAAGATAATCCAGCAGAGCAGTTATATCCAATGCCAGCTACTGCAGTAGGTAAAAATGAAGTATTCGTTGGAAGAATCCGTAAAGATTTAAATAATGATAAAGGATTCCACCTTTGGGTCGTATCTGATAACTTATTAAAAGGCGCTGCATGGAATTCTGTTCAAATTGCAGAGCGCTTAGTAAAATTACAATTAGTGTAAACGGCTAAGAGAAGGTGCAAAATATGAAAATTATTGTTCAAAAATTTGGTGGTACATCAGTACGTGATGACAATGGGCGCAAGCATGCGCTTCACCATATAAAAAAATCGTTAGCTGCTGGTTATAAAGTAGTTACTGTCGTATCAGCAATGGGCCGTAAAGGTGAACCGTATGCAACTGATACGTTATTAAGTCTTGTAAATCAAGAGGAATCTAATATTTCTAAACGTGAGCAAGATTTATTATTATCATGCGGAGAATTAATCTCAGCAATTGTTTTCTCTAACATGTTGAATGAGAATGGTATAAAAGCAGCAGCATTAAATGGTGCGCAAGCTGGTTTTGTAACGAATAATGACTTTACGAATGCTAAGATTATTGAAATGAATTGCGATCGTATACATGAAGAGTTACAAAATGTAGATGTTATCGTCGTGACGGGATTCCAAGGTCAAACGAAAAATGGAGATACGACAACACTTGGACGCGGAGGTAGTGATACCTCAGCTTCAGCATTAGGTGTTGCGCTTCATGCTGAATATATCGATATCTTCACAGATGTTGAAGGTGTTATGACTGCGGATCCTCGTATCGTAAAAGATGCACGTCATCTTCAAACTGTAACATATAACGAGATTTGTAACATGGCTTATCAGGGTGCGAAGGTTGTTCATCCGCGTGCGGTTGAAATTGCGATGCATGCAAAAGTACCACTTCGTGTACGTTCTACGTATTCGGATAGTGAAGGTACGCTTATTGCGGCATATGATGGTGCTACAAAAGGGCAGGATGTAGAAGAACGTCCTGTTACAGGGATTGCCCATGTGTCAAACGTAACGCAAATTAAGGTGCTTGCAAAAGAAACTGCATATGATTTACAACAACACGTGTTTAAAGAAATGGCTAATGAAGGGATTAGTGTGGACTTAATTAACATTTCTCCTACCGGTGTAGCTTACACAGTAAAGGATAGTGTATCAGCGCGTGCGGTTGAGGTTTTAAAGCAACTTGGATATGATCCAGTTGTGACAGAGCATTGTGCGAAGGTTTCTATCGTTGGTGCTGGAATGGCAGGTATTCCAGGGGTTACAGCGAAAATTGTCACAGCTTTAGCGGGAAAAGGTATTCAAATTCTGCAATCAGCAGATAGTCATACGACAATTTGGGTTCTTGTAAAAGAAGCCGATTTAGTGGAGGCTGTGAATGCATTACATAGTGCATTTGAGCTTTCAAAAGAAAAGCAACTGGAACAATAAGGAGTGAGATCATGATAGATTTTGGGACAATTGCAACCGCGATGGTAACACCGTTTGATAAAAATGGTAATATCGATTTTGCAAAGACAACGAAATTGGTAAATTATTTAATTGATAACGGTACAACAGCAATCGTGGTAGGAGGGACGACTGGAGAATCTCCTACATTAACATCAGAAGAAAAAGTAGCGTTATATCGCCATGTCGTATCTGTTGTCGATAAAAGGGTGCCCGTCATCGCTGGAACAGGTAGCAATAATACGCATGCTTCTGTTGATTTAACAAAAAAGGCAACTGAAGTTGGTGTTGATGCAGTTATGCTAGTGGCACCGTATTATAATAAACCGAGTCAAGAAGGGATGTACCAGCACTTTAAAACAATCGCTGAAAGCACTCCGCTTCCGGTAATGCTATATAATGTTCCAGGACGATCTATTGTACAAATCTCCGTTGATACAGTTGTTCGTTTATCAGAAATCGAAAACATTGTTGCGATTAAAGATGCAGGCGGCGATGTATTAACAATGACAGAAATCATTGAAAAAACAGCGGACGACTTTGCAGTATACAGCGGTGATGATGGTTTAACATTACCAGCTATGGCAATTGGAGCAAAAGGTATTGTTTCTGTAGCATCTCATGTTATCGGGAATGAAATGCAAGAAATGATTGCTGCATTCCAAGCTGGAGAGTTCAAAAAAGCGCAGAAATTACATCAATTACTAGTAAAAGTAACGGATGCACTATTTATGGCGCCGAGCCCAACACCAGTAAAAACAGCATTACAAATGGTGGGATTAGATGTAGGTTCTGTACGTTTGCCACTTCTTCCATTAACGGAAGAAGAAAGAATAACGTTACAATCCGTAATGCAATCTATTCCTCGTTAATAAAAATGACCTAGTGTGAAACTAGGTCATTTTTATTTTGACTAACTATATGTAAGTGATGAAAATTAGCTATAGTTAATAGGCTGTAATAAGAAGGGGATGGCAGGGGGGAGAATTAGTAAGAAACTGATTACAGAGATAAGATTTTTTTAGTGAATATCGTTTCATGTTTATGTAAAGAATTTACATGAATATTTTTCCATCAAACTCTTATTACGTAGGGAAAATAGTAAAACCGATATGAATTTTGCCCTCTTAAATTATAATCTCATTTTAGTGTCTTCTCTTGTCTTTCGTATAATTTAACTTGTGTTCTATTTCTTGTATCAGTTATAATATGGCTAAGTAGCTTAGTACGGGTATGCTTAGCAAAATTGGTAAAAATTACGATTTAATGAAATTTTCATATCATATCGAATAAGATATTTGATTTATATAATGAAAGAGAGGTGAAACCTGGTTTAAAAAATTAACAAGGACATGATATCGCATAACGGTAAGGACATTCGTCTTGGACGGTGAATATATGGTGGTTGTAGAGTTTCCCCTGGTGTCTCTGCAATTTTAGTGAAATCAGTGTTTGCAAGATTTTTAAACCAGGCAACAACATGAAGAGAAAAGAGAATGAGTCTGTTAAAGTATTTGCTCTTGGCGGAGTAGGTGAAATCGGTAAAAACATGTACTGTGTTGAAATTGATTCTGAAATCTTTATTGTAGATGCAGGATTGATGTTCCCGGGAGATGAAATGTTTGGGATTGATATTGTTATTCCTGACATTACATATTTAGTAGAAAATCAAGAGCGAGTAAAAGGACTATTTATTACCCATGGTCATGAAGATCATATTGGTGGAATTGTTTATGTGCTTCGTAAATTATCTATTCCAGTATATGCGACGAAATTAACGGTAGGACTTATACAAGAAAAGCTTGGCGAAGCAGGAATGTTAGGCCGTGTAGACTTAAAAACAATTGACTCGAATTCAACAGTAGAGTTTAATTCAACAACTGTGTCATTCTTCGGAACGACACATAGTATTCCGGATTCTGTGGGTGTTTGTTTCCATACATCAAAAGGTGCTGTAGTATATACAGGAGACTTTAAATTTGATCAAACTCCAATCGGAAATAGTGGAGCAGATCTTGGGAAAATGGCGCAAATTGGAAATGAAGGCGTACTTTGCTTGTTATCTGATAGTACAAACGCTGAACGTCCTGGTTATACAGGTTCGGAAAAAGAAGTTGGTATAGAGATTTCTAAAGTATTCTATAGTTCAGAAGGGCGTATTATTGTTGCTTCATTTGCCTCCAATGTACATCGTATTCAACAAGTGTTTGATGCAGCTGCTGAAACTGGAAGGAAAGTAGCGGTAGTAGGACGTAGCATGGTGAAAGTGGTAGATATTGCAAGACGTCTTGGTTATTTAGATGTTCCAGAAGGTATGGTTATTTCATTACAAGAAATAGACAATTTCCCGGAAAAAAAGGTAGCTATCTTAACGACTGGTAGTCAAGGGGAACCGATGGCAGCCCTTTCTAGAATGGCGAAGCAAGCTCATAAACAAATTTCAATTCGTAAAGGTGATACTGTTATTATTGCAGCTTCTCCAATTCCAGGGAATGAAATATCTGTATCAAAAATTATTGACTTGTTATTTAGATCTGGTGCTGAGGTTATTTATTACGGTGAAAGAAAAGTTCACGTTTCAGGTCATGGTAGCCAAGAAGAATTAAAGCTGATGATAAATTTAATGAAGCCGAAGTATTTTGTACCCGTACATGGTGAGTTCCGTATGCAAAAAGCACATGCGTATTTAGCGGAAGATGTAGGTATTAAGAGAGAAAATATCTTTATCGTAGAAAAAGGCGATGTAATTGCTTTTGGTGACGATGAAGCAAAATTAGCTGGTAAAGTGCAAGCTGGTAATGTTTTAATTGATGGATTAGGTGTAGGTGACGTCGGTAACATCGTTCTTCGAGATAGAAAGATGTTATCTCAAGATGGAATTTTAGTTGTTGTTGTAACACTAGGTAAGGATGAAAAGAAAATAATCTCTGGTCCAGAAATTATTTCACGCGGCTTTGTATATGTTCGTGAATCAGAAGCATTAATCGAACGATCCACAGATATTGTACGTATGATTGTTGAACAATCAATTAAAGAATATACAATTGAATGGTCTATGTTGAAACAAAATATTCGTGAATTATTAGGGCAGTTCTTGTACGAAGAAACGAAGAGAAAGCCAATGATTTTACCGATTATTATGGAAGTATAAAGAAGGTCACCTTTACAGGTGATCTTTTTCTTTTTTAACCCTATCGAATGAAATTCATAACTTAAGAAATAATAGTTATATACGAGTGAAAGGGGATGCGATATGACAGAACGTGATCGTTATACAAATGAAGAAAAAGAAGCTGAGCCGAAAGAAGTTCCAAAAGAGGCTTCTATAGTGGAGAAAATTCAGCAACTTGGACAGACAAATGTACCACAAATGAATGAATCGCGTATTCATTGCTTAACAATTGTTGGGCAGGTGGAAGGTCATATTCAGTTGCCACCACAAAATAAAACAACAAAATATGAACACATCATTCCGCAAATTGTCGCGATTGAACAAAATCCAAAAATTGAAGGCTTACTGTTAATATTAAATACAGTTGGGGGTGACGTTGAAGCTGGATTAGCGATTTCTGAAATGGTGGCTTCGCTTTCAAAGCCAACTGTATCTCTTGTTTTAGGAGGAGGGCATTCAATCGGTGTACCGATTGCGGTCTCAACTGATTATTCATTTATTGCCGAAACAGCGACGATGACAATTCATCCGATTCGTTTAACAGGTCTTGTTATAGGTGTGCCACAAACATTTGAGTATTTGGATAAAATGCAAGAAAGAGTCATTCGATTTGTGACAAAGCATTCGAAAGTAACGGAAGATCGTTTTAAAGAGCTTATGTTTGCAAAAGGGAATTTGACGCGAGATATTGGGACGAATGTAATAGGTGGAGATGCAGTGAAGTATGGTCTTATAGATGGTGTCGGTGGTATTGGTAGCGCACTTCGAAAATTAAACGAATTAATTGATGAACACAAGGATAATAGTACAGAAGGGACAATGCTACAATGATTTTATATACAATTATGCCAGAGCAACTTGTGTATCCGGCCGATTATTCACAATGCGAAAGCCAAAAAGTTGTGAATATAAATGGCGTGGAATTAGTGGTTTCTGAGGAGGATAATCAATGTTACTCTATTGTACGTGTATTAAGTACGAATCCGTCTCACTACCTAGAGTTTGAGCCTGGACAGAAAATTACCTTTTAGCAAAAAGAAGGATTTTGTTTAGGAGCTATGGTATAATATAAAAAACAAGACGGTTGAGCAGCCATGAGTAGGCTGCTTTCTTCTGTTTATTTAACATTTTACAAGAAGTGTAAAAATAGAAGATATAAAGACCTGAAAAATAGAGAGAAAGACATGTAAGTAGAGCTTTTTTATAAGAAAGTTGTATTTAATTTTTAGAACACGAGGTGAAGAAATGGCAAAACAAAAGCAAAGAGGGACGAAGGCTAAGGCAAGACGTACGATAAAGCCAACTTTGTATTATGAAATCGTCGGGTTGACTCTTTTTGCACTTTCGATTATTACGATTTTACAGCTAGGTGTTGTAGGGAAATCGTTTGTGTTATTTTTTCGCTTCTTCTTTGGTGAGTGGTACATAATTGGTGTATTAGGTGTAATAGCTTTATCTGTTGCGTTTGTAATAAAGCGGGGATGGCCCAACCTTTTAAATAAACGGCTAATAGGTGTTTATTTAATTGTACTAGCAATATTAATGTTTAGTCATATTACATTATTTAACCTGCTTACGAAAGATGGAGCTGTGCAAAATACTTCTGTAATTGTTAGTACAAAAGATTACTTCTTCCTTGAAATGAAAAAGGGCCCGGATAGTGTTCATTTAGGTGGTGGTATGTTCGGTGCACTGATGTTCGCAACGTGCTACTTCTTATTTGACGAAGTAGGGGCATATATCATTGGAATTATTTTAGTTATTCTTGGAATACTTTGTATAACAAATAAACATATTGGAGAAGTACTTGCTCCGGTAGGGAGAATTCTTAGAAGTCAGTTTCAAGTCATGCAAGGGGATTATAAAGATTGGAAATCTCAAAGGGTCGCCGAGCAAACTGAAAAGAAAAAAACAACAAGAAGCAAGAGGCGTGAACGTGTTGCTGAACAAGAAGAAGCTATTGAGCCAGTAGAAGAAATAGAAATTGGTCCACCAATTATTTCGAATTTTACTGAGAATTATCCAGTACGTGAAGAGACGGAAAAGCAGATAGAAGAAAATGATTTAATCACTCCTCCGTTTATTGAAGAGGCAGTTCCGCCTGCGCCAGAAGAACAACCTCACAAGAAACGAGGAGAAAAAATCGTTGAATCGCTAGAAGGTGAAACGAAAGCACCTCCTATGCAATTTTCTAATGTGGAAAATAAAGATTATAAGCTTCCTTCGCTTGATATATTAAAGTTTCCCCAAAATAAGCAAGTTACAAATGAAAATGCGGAAATTTATGAAAATGCTCGTAAATTGGAACGTACATTCCAAAGTTTTGGTGTGAAAGCGAAAGTAACAAAAGTACATAGAGGTCCTGCAGTTACGAAATATGAAGTGTATCCTGATATGGGAGTAAAGGTAAGTAAAATTGTTAGTTTAAGTGATGATTTAGCGCTTGCTTTAGCAGCGAAAGACATTCGTATTGAAGCACCTATTCCCGGGAAATCAGCTGTAGGGATTGAGGTTCCGAATTCAGAAGTTTCTATGGTAACGCTGAGAGAAGTTCTTGATTCAAAGGCGAATAACCACCCAGAAGAGAAGTTATTAATCGGTCTTGGACGTGATGTTACAGGAGAGGCTGTATTGGCACGTTTAAATAAAATGCCCCATTTATTAGTAGCTGGTGCGACTGGTAGTGGAAAGAGTGTATGTATTAATGGAATTATTGTAAGTATTTTAATGCGTGCAAAACCGCATGAAGTAAAATTAATGATGATTGATCCGAAAATGGTAGAGTTAAATGTATATAACGGTGTTCCGCACTTATTAACACCAGTCGTAACTGATCCGAAAAAAGCATCACAGGCTTTGAAGAAAGTTGTGAGTGAAATGGAGCGTCGTTATGAATTATTCGCGCATAGCGGTACGCGTAACATTGAAGGATATAATGATTATATTAAAGAACATAATAGCCAATCGGAAGCGAAACAACCTGAATTACCATATATTGTAGTAATTGTGGACGAGTTAGCTGATTTAATGATGGTTGCTTCTTCGGATGTAGAAGATGCGATTATGCGTTTAGCGCAAATGGCACGTGCTGCTGGTATTCATTTAATTATTGCGACTCAGCGCCCGTCAGTTGATGTTATCACAGGTGTTATTAAAGCGAATATTCCATCGCGTATTGCATTTGCTGTATCTTCCCAAATAGATTCTCGAACGATTCTTGACGGTGGTGGTGCAGAAAAGTTGCTAGGTCGTGGAGATATGTTATTCATACCAATTGGTGCATCGAAACCTGTTCGTGTACAAGGGGCGTTTTTATCAGATGATGAAGTTGAGAGAGTCGTAGAATCTGTTATTGCGCAGCAAAAAGCGCAATATCAAGAGGATATGATTCCACAAGATGTTCCTGAAACAAAGCAGGAAGTAGAAGATGAATTATATGATGAAGCGGTTCAGCTTGTAGTAGAAATGCAAACAGCATCTGTTTCTATGTTACAACGTAGATTTAGAGTAGGATATACGCGAGCAGCTCGTTTAATTGATGCCATGGAAATGAATGGTGTAGTAGGTCCTTATGAAGGTAGTAAACCAAGGGGAGTACTCATTAAAGATGTACAAGAAAAAAGTTCTTAAAAAAAGCCTAATTGTTTTACAATTAGGCTTTTTTATATGCTGTTTTTGTTATATACTATATTCAACAGGAAAGAAAGTGCTTACATAACAGGGAGCTCTTTAGAATACGAATGCTTATCGTTTTGGTTTTCAAAACGTTCGATATTTAATGTAGAAAAATGTTGAATTCTGTTGACACATATGGGAGCAAGTGGTAAGATTACTTCGAAAAGAATCACTGCCTCATATAATCTTGGAGATAAGGTCCATAAGTTTCTACCTGGCAACCATGAATTGCTAGACTATGAGGGGAAAAGTGTGTAACAAAGGATGTAAGGAATCTTTGTGCCGAACTTTTTCTCTATATGAGAAATGTTTATGGTACAAAGTTTTTTTTATGGGATAAAGTGTGAAAATTTCATCTTGAAAAATTATTAATATTTATTCGATAATTACGCTTATTTTTAGTATTTAGTAATTTATACTATGTTGTAAGTTGAAAAAAGAGAAAAGAAGTCTTACATCAGAGGTCGAATAATTGAAATGCGGGGGAGTCTTATGTCAGTAAAATCCGATAGTCGTCACCTATATTTGCGGGTGATTGATCACATCAAAGGAAAAATTAAAGATGGGGCTTACAAAGAAAAACAAAAGTTACCTTCAGAGTTTGATCTAGCGAAAGAACTTGGTGTAAGTAGGGCAACTTTAAGGGAAGCACTACGTATTTTAGAAGAAGAAAATGTTGTTATTCGTAGACATGGTGTAGGGACATTTGTAAATGCGAAGCCGTTATTTTCTTCTGGAATAGAGCAACTTTCTAGTATTACAGATATGATTTCTAGTGTGGGGAAAACACCAGGAACAATCTTTTTATCATCATCTACAACAACTTTAACAGAAGAAGAAAAAGAGAAATTTAATTGTGAAGATGCTTTTAGCGCAGTAATGATTGAACGTGTTCGTACAGCGGATGGGGAACCAGTTGTATATTGCATTGATAAACTGGCAAAAGAGATATTACCAGATTTATCGGGATACAATGAGGAATCGCTGCTTACAGTAATACATAATAATACGCACAAGCGTATCACATACGCAGTTGCTCACATTGAACCGATTGGTTATCACCCGAAAATTTCACCGATTTTAGAATGTGAACCTGAAACGGCACTGCTAGTTTTAAAACAAATGCACTATGATCAAAATGATGAGCCAATCTTATATTCTATTAATTACTTTAGAGCTGATAAGTTTAGCTTCCACGTATTAAGAAAACGTATGTAGGGAAGTTCCTTTTTAGGGAGGTGACAGCAAGAAGTAAGGGACAGCAGCGTATGAATCATTAGACAAAACATTTCAGGAGGGGTTTCTAGTATGAAGAAAAAAACAGGTCTTTTATTATCGTTAACGTTAGCAGCAAGTACAGTGTTAGGTGCATGTGGTAACTCGGATAAAGCGGATAGTGACAAAAAAGGGGATAAAGAGTTTAAGGTTGGTATGGTTACAGATGTTGGGGGCGTTGATGACAAATCATTTAACCAATCAGCTTGGGAAGGTTTAACGAAATTTGGTAAAGACAACGATTTAAAGAAAAATGAAGGATATCGTTACCTTCAATCAAGTAAAGATGCTGATTACATTCCAAATTTAACGAAATTTGCGAAAGATAATTATAACACAACATTTGGTATTGGATACTTAATGGAGAAATCAATTGAAAAGGTGGCTGAACAGTATCCAAAAGAGCAATTTGCGATTGTAGATACAGTTGTAAAGAAGCCGAACGTAACAAGTATTACATTTAAAGACCATGAAGGTTCATTCCTAGTTGGAGCTGTAGCAGCGATGACAACAAAATCAAATAAAGTTGGTTTTGTTGGTGGTGTGAAGAGCCCGTTAATTACAAAATTCGAATCAGGTTTTAAAGCTGGTGCAAAAGCAGTAAATCCAAATATCGAAATTGTATCACAATATGCTGATGCATTTGATAAGCCAGAAAAAGGATCGGTATTAGCTTCAGCAATGTACGGTCAAGGCGTTGACGTAATTTACCATGCTTCAGGTGCAACTGGTAACGGTGTATTCACAGAAGCGAAAAACCGTAAGAAAAAAGGTGAAAATGTTTGGGTAATCGGTGTTGACCGTGACCAAAATCAAGAAGGCATGCCTGAAAACGTAACTTTAACTTCAATGGTAAAACGTGTTGATGTTGCAGTAGCAAAAGTAGCGCAAGAAGCGAAAGATGGTAAGTTAAAAGGCGGTAAAGTAGAAGAGTTCGGCTTAAAAGATGATGGCGTTGGTATTGCGAAAACAACTGATAATGTGAAAAAAGTAAACCCAGAAATTTTAACAAAAATAGAAGAGTTTGAGAAGAAAATCACTGCTGGTGAAATTAAAGTACCTGCGACTGATGATGAATATAAAGCATACGAAGCTGCTCTAAAGAAATAATGATAGAGCAATAGCAAAGGTTAGTTCTTAGAACTAACCTTTGCATATATAAAAATACTTTTAATAGAGTGTAATTAGGGAGTGTTCCCTGCTAGAAGGAGGAACAAAATGGAATACGTAATTGAGATGAACAATATTACAAAAGTATTCCCAGGCATTGTAGCGAATGATGATATTACGCTGCAAGTAAAACAGGGAGAGATACACGCTTTACTTGGAGAAAATGGTGCAGGGAAATCAACGTTGATGAATGTACTGTTCGGTTTGTATCAACCAGAACAGGGCGAAATTAAAATTAAAGGAAACCCTGTAAAAATTACAAATCCGAATATTGCAAATGACCTTGGAATTGGGATGGTCCATCAGCACTTTATGCTTGTTCATAATTTTACAGTTACAGAGAATATCATTCTTGGAAATGAGCCGAAGAGAAAAGGGAAAATAGCTGTTGAAGAGGCTGCAAAAGAAATTAAACAATTATCTGAACAGTACGGTTTAGCTGTTGATCCAAATGCAAAGATTGAAGATATTTCGGTTGGGATGCAGCAAAGGGTTGAAATATTAAAGACGCTTTATCGTGGTGCGGAGATTTTAATATTCGATGAACCGACTGCAGTGTTAACTCCTCAAGAAATTCATGAGTTGATTCAAATTATGAAAAAGCTTGTGCAAGAAGGGAAATCTATCATTCTTATTACACATAAATTAAAAGAAATTATGGAAGTTTGCGATCGTTGCACAATTATTCGTAAAGGTAAAGGAATTGGTACAGTTGACGTTGCGGAAATGGATGAACATAAACTTGCAGAATTAATGGTCGGACGTCAAGTGAATTTTAAAACAGAAAAAATAGGGGCCAAACCGAAAGAGGAGGTTCTGTCTGTTGCGAATCTTGTCGTTCATGATGCACGCCAATTACCTGCTGTAAAAGGCCTTGACTTAACTGTTCGTGCAGGAGAAATCGTTGGTATTGCAGGGATTGATGGAAATGGTCAAAGTGAATTAATAGAGGCGATTACTGGTTTACGAAAAGTTGAGTCAGGTTCTATTGCAATTAAAGGAAAAGAAATAACGAATTGGCCTGTTCGAAGAATTACAGAGGAAGGAATAGGTCATATTCCAGAAGACCGTCATAAACACGGGCTAGTTCTTGATTTTTCTGTTAAAGACAATATAGTTTTGCAAACATACTATAAAAATCCATTTTCAAAGAAGGGGATTTTAAACTTTAGCAAAATCACAGAGAAAGCAAAGGCGCTTATTGAACAGTTTGATGTACGTACACCTAGTGAACAAACATTAGCACGTGCTCTATCAGGTGGAAATCAGCAGAAAGCTATCATTGCACGTGAAGTAGATCGTAATCCAGATTTATTAATTGCAGCACAACCAACACGTGGTTTAGATGTAGGTGCAATTGAATTTATTCATAAAAAATTAATCGAGCAGAGAGATAACGGGAAAGCGGTATTACTTCTATCGTTAGAACTGGATGAAATTTTAAATGTAAGTGATCGAGTTGCTGTTATATATGAAGGGAAAATTGTAGCAATTGTCGATGCGAAAGAAACAAATGAACAACAGCTTGGTTTGTTGATGGCTGGCGGAACGGAGAAAGAGAAGGTGAATACAAATGGCTAAAAAATTTTTAACGGAGCGAACAATTAACATTTTAGTTCCTGTATTATCCGTTATTTTTGGTTTACTTGTTGGTGCCATTGTAATGTTAGTTAGTGGATATGATCCAATTGTTGGGTATGCAGCGCTTTGGGAAGGAATGGTTGGAAATCCGCAGGCTATCGGTGAGACGCTACGTACGATGATTCCACTCGTGTTAGCTGGTCTGTCTGTTGCATTTGCGTTTCGTACAGGTCTCTTTAACATTGGGGTAGAAGGACAATTATTAGTTGGATGGCTTGCCGCTGTCTGGTTTGGATATGCAGTATCGTTACCAGCATTTTTGCATATTCCGTTATCTATTTTAGTAGCCGCGATTGCCGGTGGTTTATGGGGATTTATACCTGGATATTTAAAAGGAAAGCTTAAAGTAAATGAAGTAATTGTCACAATTATGATGAACTACATTGCACTTTATGTTACGTATGATCTTATTAAACGTTTTATACATGAAGGTAATGAGAAATCTTATGATGTACAAGCGAGTGCTTCATTAGCTTCTGATTGGCTATCTTCATTGACAGATGGATCTCGTTTGCACTGGGGAATTGTTGTAGCTATTTTAATTGCTATTGTAATGTGGTTCGTATTAGATAGAACTACGTTAGGATATGAGTTAAAATCGGTTGGTTTTAACCAAAATGCATCGCAATATGCAGGGATGAAAGTCTCTCGTAATGTTGTATTATCAATGACAATTGCTGGCGCTTTTGCTGGAATTGGTGGGGCAATGGAAGGTCTAGGAACATTCCAAAGTATGACGGCAATGACATCGTTTACTGGTATTGGATTCGATGGGATTGCGGTAGCTCTTCTTGGAGGAAATAATCCGTTTGGTATATTATTATCGGCTTTACTGTTCGGTGGTTTGAAAAGTGCAGCCCCGCAAATGAATTTTGAAGCAGATGTACCTTCTGAGTTAATTAATGTTATTATCGCATGTATTATTTTCTTTGTTGCTTGCAGTTATGTTTTACGCTGGGCACTTACACGCATGAGCAAGGAGGGGAAATAAATGAGCTTTATAGATATTTTAGCCATTCTTGTGACTGGTACGTTATATACGGCAGCGCCACTTATTTTTACGGCGTTAGGTGGAGTGTTCAGTGAACGTTCTGGGGTTGTAAATATAGCCTTAGAAGGTTTAATGTTATTTGGTGCATTTACTGGTATCGTTACAACGTTATTAATGGGTGATACGTGGGGAGCAATGACTCCTTGGATTGCACTATTATTTGCAGCTATTGGTAGTGGATTATTTGCACTTCTTCACGCAGTAGCGTCCATTACATTCCGCGCGGATCAAGTAGTAAGCGGGGTAGCGATTAACTTTTTGGCGCTCGGTTTAACAGTATTTGCGATTAAGAAAATCTTTGGTAAAGGACAGACTGATTTTATTCAATACCGAATTGAAAAAATCGATGTTCCAGGACTTTCGGATATTCCGGTAATCGGGAAAATCTTTTTCTCAAATGTACCGTTAACATCGTATATTGCCATTATTTTAGCATTTGTTGTTTGGTACATTATTTATAAAACACCGTTCGGTCTTCGTCTTCGTGCTGTTGGTGAACATCCAATGGCAGCAGATACGATGGGAATTAATGTATATAAAATGCGTTATATTGCAGTTTGTATATCTGGAATGTTTGCAGGAGTGGGTGGTGCGGTCTTCGCAATGTCGATTTCTGGTAACTTCTCAGGTGCTACAATTACTGGACAAGGTTTCTTGGCACTAGCAGCTATGATCTTTGGTAAATGGAATCCACTTGGTGCTCTTGGAGCAGCGCTGTTCTTCGGATTTGCTCAATCACTTGGGATAACAGGTGGTACAATTCCTATATTAAAAGAAATTCCAAGTGTATTCTTAACGATATTACCGTATGTATTTACAATATTAGCACTCGTTGGTTTTGTAGGCCGATCTGAAGCTCCGAAAGCATTAGGAACGCCTTATGAAAAAGGAAAACGATGAGTATTTAGAAAGTATAAAAAAAGCTCGCACATTAGTGCGGGCTTTTTTACATAGAATATATTTAATACGGAATTTTACTATGTTCCTTACATATTAAAGTTTTTAGAAAGACTCAAATGTAAGCATAATAAGGAAGAAAAGTTGATTTTTTATTTCTAAAAACTGTATATTGAAGAGGAATATTCCTACATACGTAAAGGAGGGCTATTAATGAAACTAATGGAACAGCAACTGCATGAATTAGGTGGCTTGCGAGTACATATTATTCCGACTGATAAATTTAAAACAAATACCTTTGTATTTCGTTTTAAAGCACCTTTAAATGAGGAGACGGTGACAGAGCGTGCCCTATTGCCGTACGTATTGCAAAGTGCGACAGAAAAACTGCCTTCTGTAATTCGTCTTCGTCAATATTTAGAAGAATTATATGGATCTTCTTTAGCGGTAGATGTAAGTAAAAAAGGGGAAGACCATATCATCTCTATTTATGTAGACATTGCAAATGAAACATATTTACGCGATGCACCACCGTTATTTGAAAAAGCGCTTTTTATGTTATCTGATATTGTTTTACATCCAGCAACAGAAGGGGACGGTTTTCTATCTTCTATTGTAGAAAGTGAGAAACGAGCACTCTTGCAACGAATTGAAGCTACTTATGATGATAAAATGCGTTATGCAAACGAGCGTTTAATTGCAGAAATGTGCAAAGTAGAACCATATCGCTTAAGTGCAAATGGAAAAAAAGAAAGTGTTGCTTCTATTACAAATGAAAGTTTGTATCAATATTATCAAAAAGTGTTAGCTGAAGATGAAATGGATTTATATATCATTGGTGACATTTCAGAAGATGCTGTGGAGCTTGTAAATAAGTATTTTTCGATTTCACCTCGCGCTATGAAAGAGAGAAATGTACTTCTTCATAAACGAAATAATGAAGAAAAAGAAATTGTTGAAAAACAAGAACTAAAGCAAAGTAAATTAAATATCGGCTATCGCACATTCATTACGTATAAAGATGAAGATTATTTTGCATTACAATTGTTTAACGGATTATTTGGAGGGTTTTCTCATTCGAAGTTATTCGTAAATGTCCGTGAAAAAAATAGTTTAGCGTACTATGCAGCATCGAGATTTGAAAGTCATAAAGGTTTGCTCTTCGTTATGTCTGGAATTGAAGCGAAGAACTTTGAAAAAGCTGTTGAAATTATTAAAGAACAAATGAAAGCAATGCAAAACGGTGATTTTTCAGAGGAAGAGATTAAGCAAACGAAAAGTGTAATTCAAAATCAAATCTTAGAGGCAATTGATACACCACGTGGTTTTGTTGAAATGCTTTATCACGGGGTGATCTCAGAGCGTACGCGTCCAGTTGAAGAATGGCTAACGGGCATAGAAAGCGTGACGAAAGAAGAGATTGTGAAAGTTGCTAATAATATTGAACTAGATACAATTTACTTTTTACATGGAACGGAGGGAGAATAAATGGAGAAAATTGTGTATGAGCAATTAAAAGAGACGCTATATTATGAAAAACTTCCGAATGGATTAGACGTATATATCTTACCGAAACAAGGCTTCAACAAAACATTTGCAACATTTACGACGAAGTACGGTTCTGTTGATAATACATTTGTACCGCTTGGAAAAGAAGACATGACTCGTGTACCAGATGGAATTGCTCATTTCCTTGAGCATAAATTGTTTGAAAAAGAGGACCATGACGCGTTTCAATTGTTTAGTAAACAAGGTGCTTCAGCGAACGCTTTTACATCTTTTACAAGAACCGCTTATCTCTTTTCCTGTACATCAAATGTAGAGAGAAATTTAAATACGTTGTTAGACTTTGTACAAGAACCGTATTTCTCTGAAAAAACGGTTGAAAAAGAAAAAGGTATTATCGGTCAAGAAATTCAAATGTACCAAGATAACCCAGACTGGCGTTTATACTTTGGGTTAATCGATAGTTTGTTTGTGAAACATCCAATTAAAATTGATATTGCAGGGACGATTGAGTCTATTAGTAAAATTACAAAAGACCTACTGTATGAATGTTATGAGACTTTTTACCATCCGAGCAACATGTTATTATTTGTTGTGGGAGCGATTGATCCTGAAAAAACAATGGATTTAGTTCGTGAAAATCAAGCGAAAAAAGATTACGAAAATCAACCAGAAATCGTTCGCTCTTTTGAAGAGGAACCAGAAGAAGTAAATGAAAAGAAAAAGATTATTTCAATGCCTGTTCAAACTCCAAAATGTTTAGTTGGTATTAAGGCAACGAATTTAAAAGAAAAAGGGCAAGCTCTGTTAAAACAAGAAATTGCACTTACATTACTTTTAGATTATTTATTTGGAAAAGGGTCAGTTCATTACGAATCTTTATATAATGAAGGTCTTATTGATGATTCGTTCTCGTATGACTATACAGAAGAAAATAACTTCGGTTTTGCAATGGTTGGTGGAGATACGAAGCACCCTGATGAATTGGCAGAGCGATTAAAAGGTATTTTACTACAAACAAATTATGATCAGTTAGATGAGAGTGCGCTGGAACGGGTGAAGAAAAAGAAAATTGGTGGATTTTTACGATCGTTGAATTCACCTGAATATATTGCAAATCAGTTTACACGATATGCGTTTAATGAATCTAGTTTATTTGATGCTCTTACAGTGTTAGAAGGATTAACTGTTCAAGACTTACAACAAGCAGCAAAAACATTATTAATTGAAGAGAAAATGAGCGTCTGCCAAGTGTTACCAAAAAAATGAAGTAATATGTGAATAAAAAACGCAGTATCTATATCCCTCATCTAACGTTTGGTTATTGCCAAATGGTAAGATGAGGGTATTATTTATTTATACATAAAAAGATAAGAGAGGGAATTTATGAAAAAGTATGCATTAGTAACTGGAGGAAGCGGAGGGATTGGCTCTGCTATTTCGAAGCAGTTAATCGAGGATGGTTATACAGTCTATATTCATTACAATAAAAGCGAAGAGAAGATAAGGGGGTTACAAAAGGAGTTTGATGCAGTGATTCCTGTGCAAGCAAATTTAGCTTCTATCGATGGAGCAGAGAAATTGTGGGGACAAATCGAACATCCTATTGATGTTATTGTATACGCAGCTGGAAAGAGTATATTTGGATTAGTAACAGATGTTACTAATGAAGAATTAAATTATATGGTGGAGCTTCAAGTGAAGAGTGTATATAGACTTTTATCGATGGCGCTTCCACCGATGATCGGGCGGAGAAGGGGTAATGTTGTTGTTATTTCATCCATTTGGGGGCAAATAGGAGCGTCTTGTGAGGTGCTGTACTCAATGGTGAAAGGTGCACAAAATTCATATGTGAAGGCTTTAGCGAAAGAAGTTTCTCTAAGTGGATTGCGCGTTAATGCGGTAGCGCCAGGTGCAATCGAAACAGAAATGTTAAATGTATTTTCAGAAGATGATAAAAATGAAATTGCTGAAGATATTCCATTAGGTAGAATAGGACTACCCGAAGAGGTAGCAAAAACAGTCTCCTTCCTCGTTTCGCCAGAAGCTTCTTATATTACGGGGCAAATTATCGGAGTGAATGGCGGCTGGCATTGCTAAAAAATTCTTACATAAAAAACAAGAAATTGTACAAATTAAGCATGATTCTATTACTAAAATAGTGAGGTGCTTAAACATGTCAGTGTTAGATAATTTTGATCAGTGGAAGAGCTTTTTAGGAGAACGTTTAGAACAAGCGGGGGGAAAAGGGCTTGATGGTGGTGCCGTATCAGATATGGCATTTCGTGTTGGTGATTATTTAGCAAATGAAGTAGAAGCGCGCAACGATCAAGAAAAATTATTGTCTGAGCTTTGGAAAGTTGCTGATGAACAAGAGCAACATACAATTGCAAATTTAATGGTGAAGTTTGTACAACATAAGTAAAAGTAGAGAGGAGAAGCTCCTCTCTACTTTTTTTGTATAGTAATTAGGAGGAATAGATTATACATTTAGCTTCCCTATTAAGATGAAATCATATAATATAGTACGTAGGTGTAAAGTAAGCGTAGGGGAGTGATCTTGGATGATTGAATGGTATTTTGAATATGAAATACATAAAAACCGACCTGGCTTACTTGGTGACGTTTCTTCGTTAATCGGTATGCTTGGCATCAATATTGTCACAATTAATGGTGTAGATAATGCACGACGTGGACTTTTGCTTATGTGTGATAATCAAGAACAAATCTCTAGACTTGAATCAATTTTAAATACGATGGATAATATAACGGTAACGAAATATCGTCCGCCAAAGCTTAGAGATAAGCTAGCAGTTAGACATGGTAGGTACATACAACGAGATGCAGATGATAAGAAAACATTTCGATTTGTGCGTGATGAATTAGGATTGCTTGTAGACTTTATGGCGGAGATAATGAAAAAAGAAGGTCATAAATTAATTGGGATACGAGGAATGCCTCGTGTCGGAAAAACAGAATCTATTGTTGCCGCAAGTGTTTGTGCAAATAAGAGATGGTTATTCGTATCATCTACTCTCATTAAGCAAACTGTTCGTAGCCAATTGATTGAAGATGAGTATAGCGACGATAATATTTTCATACTAGATGGAATTGTGTCGACAAAGCGTGCAAATGAAAGACACTGGCAGCTCGTTCGTGAAATCATGAGATTGCCTGCAACGAAAGTTGTGGAACATCCGGATGTGTTTGTGAGTCAGTCAGAATACACATTGGATGATTTTGATTATATTATCGAATTGCGTAACGATTATGATGAAGAAATTCAATATAATTTAGTAGATGAAATTGAGCAAGGTACGCAAAACAATTTCTCTATGTTCGACTTTTAAAGAAATATTGAGGTGTTAGTAGTGACGGAATTAGGACAAAAGCTGACAGAAGCAAGAGAAGCGAAAGGCTTATCTATTGATCAGCTGCATGAGATTACAAAAATTCAAAAACGCCATTTAGTAGCGATTGAAGAAGGCAATTATGATGTGTTGCCAGGAGCTTTTTATGCGCGTGCATTCATTAAACAATATGCAGATGCTGTTGGATTAAATGGAGAGGAACTGCTTGTAGAATATCAGAGTACGATACCACAGTCTGAAAAACGTGAAGTTCCACAAGTATCAACTGGACAAAAAACACAAGAAACAATGCAAAAATCTTCATCATGGCCAATTGCGGATCATATGCCCAAAATTTTGATTGCGTTGTTAGTAATCGCATTTGGAGTGGTAGTCTGGTTTGTTATTCAAGCGTTAACTGGAAAAGATGATAGGCAAGTTCCAAATGCTCAAAGTGAGAAAATTGAGGTTCAAAAAGCAAAAAATTCTCCACTAGATACAAAGAAAGATGAAGCGAAAGCGGAAGAACCAAAGAAAGAAGAACCAAAAAAAGAAGAGCCAAAGAAAGAGGAACAACCAGCACAACCAACTGGACAGCAAGAGATAAAAGTAGTTGGAACAACTGGTAAGGTATCTACTTTGGAAATTCATAATAATAAAACATTAGAACTGGAAATATCGGGTAAAGGTGCGAGTTATGTAGATGTTAAAGATGATGCTGGGAACGAAATTCTAAACACTACAGTACAAGGTGGCCAAATAGAAAAACGTGATTTATCAACAGTAAAAGAAGTGCGACTTAATATTGGAAATGCAACGAATGTTGAAGTTAAACTGAATGGTCAAGTGGTTGCTTTCCCATTGGATCCAGCAAAAGAACTTCACCAAAGATTGGTGATAAAAAACCAAGGGATAGGGCAAGCTGCGCAATAACAGTCATCGCTTCGATGACTTTTTTCAATGAACAAATGTTTTTGACATGATGGAGGAATAGCTGTGAATTTACCAAATAAAATTACAATATCTAGAATCTTCTTAATTCCAATTTTTATGGTAATTATGTTAGCGCCCTTTGAGTGGGGCTCATTTATAATTGGTGATGTAGAGTTACCAATTCAACATTTAGTAGGGGCACTTATCTTTATTATTGCTTCGGCTACAGATTGGATTGATGGACATTATGCAAGAAAGTATAATCTTGTAACGAATTTAGGGAAATTCCTTGACCCGTTAGCAGATAAATTACTTGTTTCGGCAGCACTTATCACATTGGTAGAAATGCAATATGTACCTGCTTGGATCGTTATTGTAATTATAAGCCGTGAGTTTGCAGTAACAGGTTTACGCCTTGTACTTGCTGGGACAGGGGAAGTAGTTGCAGCAAATCAGCTAGGGAAAATTAAGACATGGACACAAATTATTGCGATTGCAGCATACTTATTACATGATGTACCGTTAAATTTACTTCATATTCCAGTTGCAGATATTTTCATATGGATTGCATTATTCTTTACCGTTATTTCAGGATGGGATTATTTCTGGAAAAATAAAGATGCTTTTGTAAACTCAAAATAGAAGTTTATGGGGGAATTGGGATGAATGCTGAAATTATTGCGGTTGGAACGGAATTATTACTTGGACAAATTGCAAATACAAATGCCCAGTTTTTATCTGAAAAGTTAGCTTCAATCGGAATTAACGTGTACTACCATACTGTTGTTGGGGATAATAACAAGCGATTACAGAAGGCAATTGAATTGGCTGAAGAACGAGCTGATATGCTCATTTTTACAGGTGGATTAGGACCGACAAAAGATGATTTAACGAAAGAAACAATAGCGTCTAGTTTAGATGAAGAGCTTGTGTATGATGAAAAGGCATTAACATCGATAAGCAATTATTTTAAGCGTACAGGCCGTGAATTTACGGAGAATAATAAAAAGCAGGCGCTCGTTTTAAATGGATCGACTGTATTTGCGAATGATCACGGTATGGCGCCTGGTATGGGATTAAATACGAACGGAAAAGTTTATATTTTATTACCAGGACCACCAAAAGAAATGAAGCCGATGTATATAAGTTACGTAGAGCCTTTTTTATGTAAGTTTACAACGGGGGAAAATATTTATTCTCGTGTTCTTCGTTTTTTTGGTATTGGGGAATCTCAATTAGAGGTGAAAGTTCAAGATTTAATTGATGGGCAAACGAACCCAACCATTGCACCACTCGCAAATGATGGCGAAGTGACATTACGTTTAACTGCCAAACATCATGATGCTGATGAGGCGGAGAAACTGATTCAGCATGTGGAAGATTTGATTTTAGAAAGAGTAGGAGAATTTTTCTACGGATATGACCAAGATTTCCTTCATTACAAGGCAATAAGGCTATTGAAGGAAAAAGGGTTAACTTTAGCGTGTGCAGAAAGTTTAACAGGTGGTCTTTTTGGAAATCAAGTAACAGAAAATGCTGGTGTTTCATCTGTATTTAAAGGCGGTGTCATTTGTTATCAAAATGATGTGAAGCAACAAATTTTACATGTACCTGAAGAAGTGTTACGTACTGATGGCGCGGTTAGTAAACAGTGTGCTCGCTATCTTGCTGAAAATGTAAAGGAACTGTTAAAAGCAGATATCGGAATTAGTTTCACTGGGGTGGCAGGACCGGATGCTTCAGAGCATAAAGAACCAGGAACAGTATTTATTGGATTGGTGATTAAAGATGAACCAGCTGTAGTCTTCTCGCTTAATTTAAGTGGAAGTCGTCAACAAATTAGAGAACGCTCTACAAAATATGGATTTTATCATTTATTTAAAAAGCTAGAAGAGATATAAATTTCTTCTAGTTTTTTTTGTTGGAAAACCTAGTTTTATTCGATATAAAATAAAAAAACGAATAAATGTTCGATTTTTGTTGGCAAATTGAATTGAAAATAGGTATAATAAGATTAGCAATTTAGTTAAGGAGGAATTTTGAATGAGCGATCGTCAAGCGGCATTAGATATGGCGTTAAAACAAATAGAGAAGCAATTCGGTAAAGGTTCAATTATGAAATTAGGAGAACAAGCGGAGCGTAGAATTTCTACAATTTCAAGTGGTTCTTTAGCACTTGATGTGGCACTAGGGGTAGGCGGATACCCACGTGGCCGTGTTATTGAAATTTATGGACCTGAAAGTTCAGGTAAAACAACAGTTTCATTACACGCAATCGCGGAAGTACAGCGTCAAGGTGGACAAGCAGCGTTCATTGATGCGGAGCATGCAATGGATCCTGTATATGCACAAAAATTAGGTGTTAACATAGATGAATTACTATTATCACAGCCTGATACAGGGGAGCAAGGACTAGAAATCGCAGAAGCACTTGTACGAAGTGGAGCGGTTGATATTATCGTAATTGACTCTGTGGCAGCTCTTGTACCGAAAGCTGAGATCGAAGGGGACATGGGTGACTCTCACGTTGGTTTACAAGCACGTTTAATGTCACAAGCACTTCGTAAACTTTCAGGTGCAATCAACAAATCAAAAACAATCGCAATCTTTATCAACCAAATTCGTGAAAAAGTTGGGGTTATGTTCGGGAACCCAGAAACAACTCCAGGTGGTCGTGCGTTGAAATTCTATTCAACTGTCCGTCTTGAAGTACGTCGTGCTGAGCAGTTAAAGCAAGGTAACGATATTGTTGGTAATAAAACGAAAGTAAAAGTAGTTAAAAATAAAGTAGCACCGCCATTCCGTGTTGCTGAAGTTGATATTATGTACGGAGAAGGTATTTCAAGAGAAGGTGAAATCTTAGATATGGCTTCTGAACTTGATATCGTTCAAAAGAGCGGTGCTTGGTACTCTTATAATGAAGAACGCTTAGGACAAGGTCGTGAAAATTCGAAGCAATTCTTAAAAGAGAATACGGATTTAAGAGAAGAAATTGCCTTCTTTGTTCGTGAACATCACGGAATTGGTGAAAACTCTGGTGTTGAAGACACGGAAGATTCAACTCGTCAAGATTAAAAAATAAAAGACACGGTCCCGTGTCTTTTATTTTTTAATCCACTATGAAAGCGTTGTATATAGCTGGAGATAAAATATTTATTCTATCCAAAAGGCTATGTGTAAAGGGGAATATTCATATATTTTAAGTGAATGAATTGGGATTTTCTAAGGTTTTCCAGGATAATATGCCATCTGTTTTTTTAATCCATATAAGATTCAGGGCTGAAGGTAAAGAAAGTAAAAGTAGACAACGCTTGACAATGAAAATTGCGATAGATACAATGAGAATGTATATTTTTTCTTATATACGATATACTCTTCTCAAGAAGAGAAGTAATATTCGGAGTAAGACTTAAATCTTGCCGAAATAATAATATGACATTTTAATTGTGAAATGAAGAAAGTCCCTTAAAAAAGCGGGACGACGGTCTTTGCTGTACGTTGTAATTCAATGTACATGCCGACAGTCTTTTTTCATTCATAGCAAGGGGAGGTGAAATCATGAGTAGTACAGTTTGGATACTCATCTCCATTTTGCTTGCAACAGTCGGTGCAGTTGTTGGCTTTTTTGTTCGAAAGTCTATTGCTGAAGCGAAGATTAATGGTGCAGCTAATGAAGCAAAACGTATTCTAGACGAAGCGAATCGTGATGCTGAAGCACTTAAGAAAGAAGCGCTTTTAGAAGCAAAGGATGAAATTCATACACTTCGTACAGAAGCTGAATTAGAAATTCGTGACCGTAGAAGCGAATTACAAAAACAAGAAAATCGTTTAATGCAAAAAGAAGAGAACCTTGATCGTAAAGACGAAACGCTCGATAAGCGCGAGCAACAGTTAGAAAAGAAAGAGGAATCTCTTGTAGCGAAACAACAACAGATTGAAGAGTTGGAAAGCAAAGTGGGAGAGTTAGTTCAAAAGCAACAAACAGAATTAGAGCGCATTTCCAATCTGACCCGCGAACAAGCGAAAGCAATTATTCTTGGTAAAGTGGAAAGTGAAGTTTCTCATGAAATTGCCGTTATGGTAAAAGAAAGTGAAGTTCGCGCGAAAGAAGAAGCGGATAAGAAGGCAAAAGAGATTTTATCTCTTGCAATGCAAAGATGTGCAGCTGATCATGTTGCTGAAACAACCGTTTCGGTTGTAAATCTTCCAAATGACGAAATGAAGGGACGTATTATCGGACGTGAAGGTCGTAACATTCGTACGTTAGAAACGTTAACAGGTATTGACCTTATTATCGATGATACACCAGAAGCGGTAATTCTATCTGGATTTGACCCGATTCGTCGTGAAACAGCTCGTATCGCTCTTGATAAACTAGTACAGGACGGACGTATTCACCCAGCGCGTATTGAAGAGATGGTCGAAAAATCAAGACGTGAAGTGGACGAGTATATTCGTGAAGTCGGAGAGCAAACAACGTTTGAAGTGGGTGTTCATGGCTTACATCCAGATTTAATTAAAATTTTAGGTCGTTTAAAATACCGTACAAGTTACGGGCAAAACGTCTTAAAACACTCTATGGAAGTTGCATACTTAACTGGACTTATGGCAGCGGAGCTTGGTGAGGATGAAAAACTAGCAAGACGTGCTGGTCTATTACATGATATCGGAAAAGCAATCGATCATGAAGTAGAAGGTAGCCACGTTGAAATTGGTGTTGAACTCGCAACGAAATATAAAGAGCATCCTGTTGTAATAAACAGTATCGCATCTCACCATGGTGACACAGAACCAACTTCTATCATTGCAGTTCTAGTTGCTGCAGCAGATGCTTTATCAGCTGCAAGACCGGGAGCTCGTAGTGAAACGCTTGAGAATTACATTCGTCGTCTTGAAAAGTTAGAAGAAATTTCAGAGTCTTATGAAGGCGTAGAAAAATCTTTCGCAATTCAAGCAGGACGTGAAGTTCGTATTCTGGTAAAACCAGATACAATTGATGATTTAGAAGCTCATCGTTTAGCTCGTGATATTCGAAAACGTATTGAAAATGAACTGGATTATCCAGGACATATTAAAGTAACTGTTATTCGTGAAACACGTGCAGTGGAATACGCAAAATAAAGTGGTGAAACACCACTTTATTTTTTTGTGTTGGAATTGGGTAAAATAAAGAAAATTATTTATCCCGCGTTAACGGGCAGTAAAACTCCCACCTCAAAATTCGGCTTGAGCAAAGAAATTAGGTGGGGGATAAACTGCCCGTAAACGCCCGATTGGTGAAGGCTAATAATCATTGGGGGATGAACAAAACCCCCAATGATTATAGTTTCACTTTATGAGCAGTATGCAAGTGAAAGAAACTTATAATAGATAAATTGTAACTGTTGTAAGGAAATAGCTTTAAGTTATAGTATGGTAATAAAAAATGTAGTACATAGAAAGGGTAAGACATATGAGAATATTATTTGTTGGGGATGTAGTAGGATCTCCTGGTAGAGACATGATTCAACAGTACGTACCGGCATTAAAGAAGAAATATACACCGACAGTAACAATTATTAATGGAGAAAATGCTGCGGGTGGACGTGGAATTACGGAAAAAATATATCGAAACTTTTTAGAGTGCGGGGCACAAGCGGTTACGCTTGGAAACCACGCTTGGGATAACCGTGAAGTATTTGAATTTATCGATGATGCAAAATATCTTGCAAGACCAGCTAACTTCCCAGAAGGAACGCCGGGTAAAGGGCTTATCTTTGTAAATTGTAATGGAACAGAAGTTGCAGTTATTAACTTACAAGGACGTACTTTCCTTCCTCCAATTGATTGTCCATTCCGTAAAGTGGATGAGTTAATCAGTATTGCAAAAAAACGTACAAACATTATCTTTGTTGATTTTCATGCTGAAACAACAAGTGAGAAGCAGGCGTTAGGTTGGTATGTAGACGGTCGTGCTACAGCGGTAGTAGGTACACATACACACGTTCCTACAGCTGATAATCGTATTTTACCAAGCGGAACAGCTTATATTACAGATGTTGGTATGACAGGCCCATATGATGGGGTTTTAGGTATGGATCGCGAAGCGGTATTGAAGAAGTTTTTAACGAACTTACCAGTGCGTTTTGAAGTGACGAATGGTAGAACACAATTAAGTGCAGTGTTAATTGATGTGGATCCTAATACAGGGAAAGCGAAGAAAATTGAGCGCATTTTAATTAATGATGACCAGCCATTTTTTGATTGATTTTCAACGAAAAGTTAGAGAATTCGTTATATTTTAATTTTTTAGAAAAATTACAGAAATTTAGCAGGAATACGTGCCATTCCTCGTGAATATAAGTTAAAGTGAAATAATTGCTATTACTTTTTATAGAAACGAGGAGGAAACGCGGAATGGAAATATTAAAAGTTAAAGCAACGTCGGTCCCTAATTCTGTAGCTGGTGCACTTGCAGGTGTTATTCGCGAACGCGGAACAGCAGAAATTCAAGCTATTGGTGCAGGTGCATTAAACCAAGCGGTAAAGGCAGTAGCAATTGCAAGAGGATTTGTAGCGCCTAGCGGTTTGGACTTGATTTGTATCCCAGCGTTTACAGATATTATGATTGATGGTGAAGAGCGTACAGCGATAAAATTAATTGTAGAACCTCGTTAAGTTGAAACAACCTGTTTGCATGTATGCAAACAGGTTGTTTTTGTAATGGAGGAATGAAAATGAAAATTTTTGATGCACATTGCGATGTACTCTTTCAGTTATGGAGTGCAAAGGGAAAAAAAGACTTTCAAAACGATTCACAATTACATATTACATTTGAACAATTAATGAAAAGAAAAGGAAGTATACAATGCTTTGCTATATATATACCAGAAACAGTAGCGTATGAAAAGCGTTTTGAAGTTGCGCTGCAAATGATAGATATTTTTCATAATGAAATTCTATCGCTACCAGGAATGAAGTTTATTCAGACAAAAAACGATATTAACATGCTAAAACAGGACGAGATTGGAGCATTATTAACATTAGAAGGATGCGAAGCAATTGGAAAAGAAGCGATGAAATTACGTTTGTTTTATCGCTTAGGTGTACGTTCCTTTGGATTGACATGGAACTATGCCAATCTGTTAGCTGATGGAGCGCTAGAGGCACGTGGAGCAGGTTTAACTACATTTGGTAGACAAGTTGTACAAGAACTTAATACGTTACATTTATGGACCGATGTGTCTCACTTAAATGAAAGAAGCTTTTGGGATGTTATTGAAATTGCTAAAAACCCAATTGCATCTCATTCAAACTGTTATCAACTTTGTGGGCATCCACGCAATTTAACCGATGAACAAATAAGAGCCCTTATAAAGAAAAATAGCATTATTGGTATTACTTTCGTACCGCAGTTTTTAACGAATGAAAGACAAGCGAATATAGCAGATATATTAAGGCATGTGGAATATATCTGTTCATTAGGTGGAGAAAAAAATATAGGATTCGGTTCTGATTTTGATGGGATTTTAGAAACTGTTGTAGGTGTAGAAGTATATAGGGATTATGAAAATATAATGAATCAACTGTGTAAAAAGTATAATGAATCAACTGTAGAGCGATTTTTGTATAAAAATTTTGTTGACTGTATAACGTTCTAAAAATTATATTTTAATAATTCGGAAGAATTAAAATAAATTCACTTGAATTTATTGATTTTTTTAAGACCTAATACTAGAATGGTAAACGAAATAGCATTATACTAAAGATTCAGGGAAAACAGAAGAGGCATAATTTGCGTCCATTGTAGTTTATTTGCATAAAAAATGCTAAACTAATACTGTAAAAAAATACACTACAATGAATGCAGCCAAAAGGGGTGTAGGAGATGATTAGTCAACTTTCATGGAAAGTTGGAGGCCAACAAGGTGAAGGAATTGAAAGTACAGGGGAAATCTTCTGTATTGCATTAAACCGATTAGGATATTACCTATACGGTTACCGCCACTTCTCATCACGTATTAAAGGCGGCCATACAAATAATAAAATTCGTGTAAGTACAACAGAAGTACGCGCGATCTCAGATGATTTAGATATTTTAATTGCTTTTGATCAAGAAACAATTGATTTTAACTTCCACGAACTACGTCCGGGCGGAATTGTAGTTGCGGATGCGAAATTTAATCCGACAATACCTGATAATACAGATGTAAATCTATATGTGATACCGTTTACAGATATCGCTTCAGAATTAGGCACATCTTTAATGAAAAATATGGTTGCTGTTGGGGCATCTAGTGCGGTATTAGGATTAGACGAAACAGCTTATTTAGAGGTTGTTGAAGAAATCTTTGGTCGTAAAGGAGAGCAAGTCGTTCAAAAGAATATGGAAGCAATTAAACGCGGCTCTCAATACATGAAAGAATTGCTTGGTGAGAAAGTAAACATGATGCAGCTTGAAAAAGCTGATGGTCAGAAACGCATGTTTATGATTGGAAACGACGCAATCGCATTTGGTGCGGTAGCTGGTGGTGCTCGCTTTATGTCTGCATATCCAATCACACCTGCATCTGAAATTATGGAATATTTAATTAAAAAGTTACCAAAAGTCGGCGGAACAGTAATCCAAACTGAGGATGAAATCGCAGCTTGTACAATGGCGATCGGTGCAAACTACGCTGGTGTTCGTACATTAACAGCATCTGCTGGTCCTGGTCTTTCTTTAATGATGGAAGCAATTGGTTTAGCAGGTATTACTGAAACACCGCTAGTTATCATTGATACACAACGCGGTGGCCCAAGTACGGGCTTACCAACAAAACAAGAGCAGTCTGACTTAATGGCTATGATTTACGGAACGCATGGTGAAATTCCAAAAATCGTAATGGCGCCAAGTACAGTTGAAGAAGCTTTCTATGATATTGTAGAAGCGTTTAACTTAGCAGAAGAATATCAAGTGCCTGTTATTTTCTTAACAGATTTACAGCTTTCTTTAGGAAAGCAAACAGTAGAACCACTTAAGTTAGATAAAGTGGAAATTCGTCGTGGTAAGCTTGATTTAGAAGTAGAATTACCAGAACGTGAAAATAAAGCATACTTCAAGCGTTATGAAGTAACAGAAGATGGGATTTCACCACGTGTTTTACCTGGTATGAAAAATGGTATTCACCATGTTACAGGTGTAGAACATGATGAAACGGGTAAACCATCTGAATCAGCGTTAAATCGTAAAGATCAAATGGACAAACGTTTCCGTAAAATGGCGAATTTACAGTTTAATACCCCTATTTACAAAAATGCTAAGCATGATGACGCAGACGTATTGTTAGTAGGCTTTAACTCAACTCGTGGTGCGATCGAAGAGGCAATGCAGCGTTTAGAACAAGAAGGAATGAAAGTAAACCATGCCCATGTACGTTTAATTCATCCGTTCCCAACAGCTGAAATCGATCCACTTGTGAAAAAAGCGAAGCGTGTTGTAGTAGTAGAAAACAATGCAACTGGTCAGCTTGCTAACATTATGAAAATGAATCTTGGCAATGGTGAGAAAATTTCTAGTCTTTTAAAATACGATGGAAATCCATTCTTGCCGAAAGAGATTTACAACGAATGTAAAAAAGGGGTTGTATTAAATGGCAACATTTAAGGACTTTCGTAACAGTGTAAAACCAAACTGGTGCCCAGGTTGCGGAGACTTCTCGGTGCAGGCTGCGATTCAGCGTGCGGCAGCTAACGTTGGTTTAAATCCAGATGAGCTAGCTGTTATTTCTGGTATCGGCTGTTCCGGTCGTATTTCAGGGTATATTAATTCATATGGTTTGCATAGTATTCACGGACGTGCTCTTCCGATTGCACAAGGTGTGAAAATGGCAAATCGTGATTTAACAGTTATTGCATCCGGTGGTGACGGTGATGGTTTTGCGATTGGTATGGGACATACAATCCATTCTATTCGTCGTAACATTGATATTACGTACATCGTAATGGATAACCAAATTTACGGATTAACAAAAGGTCAAACTTCACCACGTAGTGAAGCTGGATTTAAAACGAAAAGTACACCACAAGGTTCAATTGAACCATCACTAAATGTTATGGAAATGGCTTTAACAGCTGGTGCGACATTTGTGGCGCAAAGCTTTTCAAGTGATTTAAAAGAATTAACGCAAATTATTGAAGCTGGTATTAATCATAAAGGCTTTTCATTAATTAATGTATTTAGTCCATGTGTTACTTACAATAAAGTAAATACTTATGATTGGTTTAAAGAGAATTTAACGAAACTAAGTACAGTAGAAGGATATGATCCATCTAACCGCATGATGGCTATGCAAACATTAATGGAAAAGAACGGGTTAGTAACAGGTTTAATTTATCAAAATACAAAGCAGCCCTCTTACCAAGAGCTTGTAAAAGACTATAGTGAAAAACCTTTAGTGCAAGCTGATTTGAATATGGATCAGAAAATGTTTGATGAGCTTGTTGCTGAATTTATGTAATGATCGGAGAGAAGGTTGCCACTTGGTAACCTTCTTTTTGAGTGAATAAAAATAATTAATAGATTTGTTTACTTAGAAAATTCTGAATGATAAAATAATATATAAATCGTTGTATAAAAATAGCATGTTCATTAACTGTGAAATGAAATATAGGATAAGAAGCCTTCTTCGTTAAAGTTGGCTAAAGGCTCTATACTATGATAATGTGTATAGGGATAAAGCAATATGCTTTTGGGTAGGACAAGATGAAATAATAAAAAGGGAATGTCTATTTGTGTGGGGAAGACTTCATTCTTACGGATGATTAGATCGATTACTCAAGTTTCAAAGGGCAAGTTATCTCTCATGCTATCTAACATCATTGAGATGGGTCTAAGCGCATTAAAATGGACTACAGAGTGTGTGTATAGTTAAGGGTGAAAGGAGATTACCGATGAACGAGCAACAACGATTAGCAAGTCGACAAGCAAATTCCTCTACGAAAAAAGAAGAGAAAGATTATAGTAAATACTTTGAAAGTGTATACCAACCACCTTCCTTGAAATTGGCGAAAAAGCGTGGGAAAGAAGAAGTTAAAATTGAAAGAGATTTTGGCCTACCTGAAGAGTTTCGCGATTTTGGCGCAGGAAGAAAGTTTTACATTCGTACATATGGCTGTCAAATGAATGAGCATGATACAGAAGTAATGGCTGGGATTTTTACAACACTTGGATATGAGCCAACCTTTTCAACTGAAGAGGCAGATGTAATTTTATTAAATACTTGTGCAATTCGTGAAAATGCTGAAAATAAAGTGTTCGGTGAACTTGGTCATTTAAAATCATTAAAGCGAAGAAATCCGGATCTTATAATTGGTGTATGTGGTTGTATGTCTCAAGAGGAATCTGTTGTAAATAAAATTATGCAAAAAAATCAGCATGTAGATATGGTGTTTGGTACACACAATATTCATAGATTACCGTATATCTTAAAGGACGCAATGTTCTCAAAAGAGACGGTAGTTGAAGTTTGGTCAAAAGAAGGGGATGTAATTGAAAACCTTCCGAAAGTACGTCGTGGTGATATTAAAGCTTGGGTAAATATTATGTATGGCTGTGATAAGTTTTGTACATATTGTATTGTACCGTATACACGCGGAAAAGAGCGCAGCAGACGTCCAGAAGATATTATTAAAGAAATTCGCCATTTAGCTGCGAACGGTTATAAAGAAATTACGTTACTTGGACAAAACGTAAACGCATACGGTAAAGACTTTGAAGATATACAATATGGTCTTGGCGATTTAATGGATGAACTTCGTAAAATCGATATCGCGCGTATTCGTTTTACAACAAGCCATCCACGTGATTTTGACAATCATTTAATTGATGTTCTTGGAAAAGGTGGTAACCTAGTAGAACATATCCACTTACCAGTTCAATCTGGTAGTACAGATATGCTTAAAATTATGGCGCGTAAATATTCGCGAGAACACTATTTAGAGCTTGTACGAAAAATTAAAGAAACAATTCCAAATGCAGTACTAACGACTGATATTATCGTTGGTTTCCCAAATGAAACGGACGAACAGTTTGAAGAGACGATGTCGTTATATCGTGAAGTAGGATTTGATACGGCATTTACATTTATTTATTCTCCGCGTGAAGGTACACCAGCTGCAAAAATGCAGGATAATGTTCCGATGGAAGTGAAGAAAGAGCGATTACAACGCTTAAATACACTAGTGAATGAATATGCAGTTAATAAGAATAAGCGTTATATAGGTCAAGTTGTAGAAGTATTAGTTGAGGGAGAAAGTAAGAATAATCCTGAAGTACTTGCGGGATATACACGTACGAATAAACTTGTAAACTTTGTTGCTTCAAAATCTTTAATTGGTCAGCTTGTGAAAGTAAAAATAACGGAAGCAAAAACTTGGTCTCTTAACGGGGAATTGGTTAAGGAGCCGATTGAGGTGAAATAATAGATGAAAGTATATACGAAAGATGAAATTGTTGAGCAAGCGAAAGAATTAGCGAAAATGATCTCTGAAACAGAAGAAGTCGATTTCTTTAAGCGAGCAGAAGCACAAATTCATAAAAATGAAAATGTAAAGCGAGCAATTGATGAAATAAAAGCTTTGCAAAAACAAGCAGTAAACTTGCAACATTATGGGAAATGGGAAGCTTTGAAAAAAGTAGAAGCTGAAATTGATGCACTTCAAGATAAGTTAGATAATATCCCAGTTGTACAGGAGTTTAAATCTTCACAAACGTATGTAAATGACTTACTACAGCTAGTTGCTAGTACCATTTCTAACAATGTAACAGATGAAATATTAGTTTCAACTGGCGGCGATGTGTTGAAGGGTGAAACTGGTGCAGCAGTAGAAAGTAAAAAAGGAAATTGTGGTTGTTAAAGAGATGTCTTATTGACATCTCTTTTTTTTTGGGGTTATATCGGAAATTCTTCTCAAAAAAAAGAATGACACATTCCGCTATTGTCACGCATATGATTAAGTGAATAGTGATTGAGGAGGGTTACGAATGTCCGAATTTAGAGAGATTATTACAAAAGCAGTGGTTGGAAAAGGACGTAAGTATACAAAGTCAACGCATACATGTGAATCGAATAATGAGCCAACAAGTATTTTAGGGTGCTGGGTAATTAACCATTCGTACGAAGCGAGAAAGAATGGAAAACATGTGGAAATTGAAGGTTTCTATGATGTAAACACTTGGTATTCATTTGATGGAAACACAAAGACTGAAGTTGTAACAGAACGTGTTAACTACAATGATGAAGTAAGTATTGGGTATCGTGATAAAAACTTCTCTGGTGACGATTTAGAAATTATCGCTCGTGTAATTCAGCCGCCAAATTGTTTAGAAGCTCTTGTATCGCCAAATGGTAATAAAATTGTTGTGACGGTAGAACGTGAATTTGTAACAGAAGTAGTTGGGGAAACGAAAATTTGTGTAAGTGTAAATCCTGAAGGTTGCGTAGAATCAGACGAGGATTTCCAAGTCGATGATGATGAGTTTGAAGAATTAGATCCGAACTTTATCGTCGATGCAGAAGAAGAGTAAGAGAAAGCTAGGGAGAAGTTCTTCCTAGCTTTTTACAGTACATAAGTGGTTCTGCATGAACATGATTCCTTATGAAATGTGCTATAATGAGGAGAGACTCCTGGAATAGGAGATATGGATGTCCGTGAAGTGTGACATATATGAATATAGATTATTATGTAAGAATTATGGAGGAAAGACATGACGCAATATACGCCTATGATACAGCAATACTTAAAGGTTAAGGCAGACTATCAAGATGCCTTTTTATTTTTCCGATTAGGTGATTTTTATGAAATGTTCTTTGAAGATGCGGTTAAAGCAGCTCATGAACTTGAAATTACATTAACGAGCCGAGATGGTGGTAGTAGTGAACGTATACCGATGTGTGGTGTACCACATCATGCAGCTAAAAATTATATTGAACAACTTGTTGAAAAAGGATATAAAGTAGCTGTTTGTGAGCAAGTGGAAGACCCAAAAACAGCTAAAGGTGTAGTACGTCGTGAAGTAGTACAACTAATTACGCCAGGAACGATGATGGAAGGGCGTACAATAGACGAGAAGGAGAATAACTTCTTAGCAGCATTAACACATTTCGAAGATGGATCTTATGCGCTAGCTTGTAATGACTTAACGACTGGACAAAATACAGTGACGTTATTAACTGGTTCAGTAGAAGATATTTTATTAGAAGTGTATGCGACTGGTTCAAAAGAAATTGTTGTAGATTCTACATTTTCAAAAGATGAATTAAATAAGTTAACTGAAACATTAAAAATGACGATTTCGTATGAAGATGCAACAACTATTCCAGAAGGATTAGAACATCTTGTGAAAAGTGTTTCCCAAGCAAAATTAATTAAAGCAATTGGACGCTTATTTAACTATGTGATAAGAACACAAAAACGTTCATTAGATCACTTGCAACCAGTAGAAATTTATTACACGAATCAATTTATGAAAATTGATGTGCATTCAAAACGTAATTTAGAGTTAACAGAGACTCTTCGCACGAAGGAAAAGACAGGCTCATTATTATGGCTATTAGACAAAACAAAAACGGCTATGGGTGGGCGTATGTTAAAACAGTGGATGGAACGTCCGCTTATCCAGAAAGAAAAAGTTGAAGAGCGTTTAGAAATGGTTGAAACGTTTGTAAATGATTACTTCTTACGTGAAGATTTAAAAGAAAAGTTAAAAGAAGTATATGATTTAGAGCGTTTAGCAGGGAAAGTTGCATTTGGTAATGTAAATGCACGGGACTTATTACAATTAAGACGTTCTTTACTGCAAGTACCAGCTATTTTAGAAGCGATTAGTCTTTTAGATAATGCTTATGCAGCAAGGTTAATTCAAGGTGCAGATCCATGTGAGAGCTTAACTGAATTACTAGGAAGAAGTATTCAAGAAAACCCACCGCTTTCTATTAAAGATGGAGATATTATTAAAGATGGCTATAATGATAAGCTTGATCAATATCGTTACGTTAGTAAAAACGGAAAAACGTGGATTGCTGAGCTTGAAAAACGAGAGCGTGATATTACAGGGGTTAAATCATTAAAAATTGGGTACAACCGTATTTTCGGCTACTATATTGAAGTGACGAAGGCTAATCTTGCAGCACTTCCAGAAGGGCGCTATGAGCGTAAACAAACACTTGCAAATGCAGAGCGTTTCATAACAGATGAGCTAAAAGAAAAAGAAACATTAATCTTAGAAGCAGAAGAGAAAATTGTACAATTAGAATACGATTTATTTACAGCACTTCGCGAAGAAGTAAAAGTATTCATTCCGAAATTACAGCATTTAGCGAAAGTAATTAGTGAACTAGACGTACTGCAAAGCTTTGCGACAGTTAGTGAAGAAGAGCAGTTTGTAAAACCTGTTTTAACAAATAAGCGCGAAATCTTTATTAAAGATGGTCGTCATCCTGTCGTTGAAAAAGTATTGAACGGGAAATTGTATGTACCGAATGATTGTATTATGCCGGAGAAGATGGATGTCTTTTTAATTACAGGACCGAACATGTCTGGTAAAAGTACGTATATGAGACAATTAGCACTTGTTACTGTTATGTCACAAATTGGTTGTTTTGTACCAGCGACAGAAGCAGTATTACCTGTCTTCGATCAAATCTTTACGAGAATTGGTGCAGCGGATGATTTAATCTCAGGTCAAAGTACATTTATGGTTGAAATGTTAGAAGCGAAAAATGCAATTGCAAATGCATCAGAGAGAAGTTTAATTTTATTCGATGAAATTGGACGCGGTACATCCACGTATGATGGTATGGCACTTGCGCAAGCAATCATTGAACATATTCATGACCAAATTGGTGCGAAAACATTATTCTCTACACATTATCATGAATTAACAGTGTTAGAAGAAAGTTTAGACCAACTAAAGAATGTACATGTTTCAGCAATTGAAGAGAATGGAAAAGTAGTTTTCCTTCATAAAATTCAAGATGGAGCGGCTGATAAAAGTTACGGAATTCACGTTGCTCAACTTGCCGAGCTTCCAGAGAGCTTAATCGCTCGCGCGAAAGAAGTGTTAGCACAACTAGAAGGACAGGAAGAAATTGTTATTCCGAAACGAGTAGAAGTGAAAGTGCCAGAAGTCGCTCCAGAACCAGTTGTTGTAAAAGAAGAACCAGCAGAAATACAAGAAAAGAAAGAAGAGACTGAAGAAGATTCACAACTATCTTTCTTTGGAGGAGAACAGTCTTCGAAAAATCAAGACAAGCCTGTGCTAAATCCAAAAGAAACGGCAGTACTTGCACAAATTAAAAAGATTGATTTACTCGATATGACGCCTTTAGAAGCGATGAATGAACTGTATCGTTTACAGAAAAAGTTAAAGAAAGGATGAGTAAGTAGATGGGGAAAATTCGCAAACTCGATGATCAACTCTCTAACTTAATTGCGGCAGGGGAAGTAGTAGAGCGCCCGGCCTCAGTTGTAAAAGAACTCGTGGAAAATTCCATCGATGCGAATAGTACATCTATTGAAATCCACTTAGAAGAAGCTGGATTATCGAAGATTCGCATCATCGATAATGGAGATGGTATTGCTGAAGAAGATTGTATCGTTGCATTTGAACGACACGCAACGAGTAAAATTAAAGATGAAAATGATTTATTTCGTATAAGAACGCTCGGTTTCCGCGGAGAGGCCCTGCCGAGTATTGCCTCAGTGAGTGAATTAGAATTAATTACGAGCACAGGTGATGCGCCTGGTACACACCTTAGTATTAAAGGTGGAGACATTATAAAACAAGAGAAAACGGCAAGCCGAAAAGGAACAGATATTACTGTACAAAACTTATTTTTTAATACACCAGCGCGTCTTAAATATATGAAAACTATTCATACAGAGCTTGGGAACATTACAGATATCGTGTATCGTATTGCAATGTCTCATCCAGAAGTATCGTTAAAACTGTTTCATAATGAAAAGAAATTGCTTCATACATCAGGGAATGGTGATGTAAGACAAGTACTTGCATCGATTTACAGCATTCAAGTTGCGAAGAAACTTATTCCGATTGAAGCTGAATCTCTAGACTTTACAATTAAAGGATATGTAACATTACCAGAAGTAACGAGAGCGTCGCGTAACTATATGTCAACGATTGTAAATGGCCGTTACGTTCGAAATTTCGTATTAATGAAAGCCATTCAGCAAGGATATCATACGTTATTGCCAATCGGACGATACCCAATCGGTTTCTTATCAATTGAAATGGATCCAATGCTTGTTGATGTCAACGTACATCCAGCAAAATTAGAAGTACGCTTTAGTAAAGAACAAGAATTGCTAAAGCTTATCGAAGAAACATTGCAAGCTGCATTCAAAAAAATACAACTCATTCCAGATGCTGGTGTAACAACGAGGAAAAAAGAAAAAGATGAAAGTGTGCAAGAACAGTTCAAGTTTGAGCATACAAAACCGAGAGAATCATCTATGCCTAACATCGTTTTACCAACAGGAATGGATGAGAAACAAGAAGAAACAACGACTGTAAAACAACCAGCACAACTGTGGCAACCGCCGAAGCAAGAATGGCAACCACCACAGTCACTAGTAAGAGAAGAGCAAAGCTGGCAGCCATCCTCTAAGCCGGTAATAGAACAAACGGTTCGAGAGGAAAAGGAATGGACTAGCAACGATGACGATTTTGAATTAGAGGAATTGGAAGAAGAAGTTCACGAAATAAAAGAGATTGAAATGAACGGTAACGATTTACCACCACTTTATCCAATTGGACAGATGCACGGAACATATATTTTCGCTCAAAATGATAACGGGCTATATATGATTGATCAGCATGCTGCGCAGGAGCGCATCAATTATGAATATTTCCGTGATAAAGTGGGACGAGTTACGCAAGAAGTACAAGAATTACTTGTACCGTACCGCATAGATTTATCTCTTACCGAATTTTTACGTGTCGAAGAGCAGTTAGAAGAACTAAAAAAAGTCGGACTATTTTTAGAGCAGTTTGGCCATCAATCCTTTATCGTTCGTTCGCATCCAACGTGGTTCCCGAAAGGACAAGAAACAGAAATCATTGATGAGATGATGGAGCAAGTCGTCAAACTAAAAAAAGTTGATATTAAAAAATTACGTGAAGAAGCAGCTATTATGATGAGCTGTAAAGCATCGATTAAAGCAAATCAATATTTAACGAACGATCAAATATTCGCTTTACTTGAAGAACTTCGTACAACAACAAACCCATATACATGTCCGCATGGAAGACCGATTCTGGTGCATCATTCTACTTATGAGTTGGAGAAGATGTTTAAGAGGGTTATGTAGGTATACTGTCCATAGAGAAAAAATGGTTCCTGGTTATTTTAATAAAATATAGAGAGAAATAAAAAGGAGCGATAGTAACAAGTCGCTCCTTTTTTAACATTCATTTATAAACTAGAAATGACCTATTTGTAATTTATATGTGCTTTCCCATTTTTTTGTAAGGAAAGGGTTTTTTTAATTTACAGATTTATCGGAATTATGTAAAGTGTATATAAAGCCATAAAATGGGGTGTTCTTTATGTGTACTAGTTTGACATTACAGACAAAAAGCGGTCAGCATCTTTTTGCAAGAACGATGGATTTCACATTAGATTTGAATCAAGAAGTAATAATCATTCCTCGACATTACCAGTGGAATAATATAACTGGTGAAATCATTAATACGAAACATGCTACGGTCGGAATGGGGATTAATCATCAAGGAAGGGTCATTATGGCGGACGGAGTAAATGAAGCAGGTATGACATGTGCAACACTCTATTTTCCAGGATTCGCTACTTATAGTAAAAGTATAGATGATAACAAAACGAATCTGGCTCCATTTGATTTTGTGACTTGGAGTCTTACACAATTCAATTCTGTCAAAGAGTTAAAGAAGTCTGTAGATAGCATTACCTTTTTGGATATACCATTACCGGATTTAGGACTTACGCCACCACTACATTGGATTTTAGCGGATAAATGGGGAGATTGTATTGTACTGGAGCCGACAAATGAAGGATTAAAAATGTATGACAACCCACTAGGAGTGATGACTAATAGTCCGGAGTTTAATTGGCATTTACAAAATTTAAGACAATATATTGGCCTTAAAGCGCAGCCATTCGCGCCAACAGAGTGGAGTGATTTACCATTAAGTGCTTTTGGGCAAGGCTCAGGCTCAATGGGACTTCCTGGGGATTTCACCCCGCCATCAAGGTTTGTGCGGGCAGCATATGGCAAACAAAATATTCAAGATATAGATAGCGAAGAAGAGGGAGTATCGGTCCTTTTTCATATCTTATCAAATTGCGAGGTTCCTAAAGGTGGAGTAATAACAGAAGAAGGTACATTAGATAATACCATATATACAAGCGTAATGTGTATGGAGTCCGGAACATATTATTACCATACCTACGATTGTAGACAAATTATAGCCATTCATTTATTTCATGAAAATTTAGATACAGATGAGATTAAAGCCTATTCGTTCCAACGAAAACAAAAAATATTTTATGAAAACTAAGTAGCTTTGAAACAACGCTTAGTAAATTTTTAAATATATATAATAGAGCAATAATGACCTATAAAAAGTAGGAATCGGAAGGGATATAATTGATAATCTAATAAGTAATCCGAATAAATATCCCTTAAGAAAAAATAGACGCAAAATATTCAAGGTATTATATAAATTCAATACAACGACTTCTAGAAGTGCCATTAAAGTGCTATTATGCAAAGTAAACATGAGCGTACTCCATTTATAAATAACAAAGAACAAAAAAGGTATGGAAAAAATCCATACCTTATATTTATAATTCAAGTTCTTCCATTATCTATGTATAAAAAAGCGCTGTATATCAGCACTTTTTAAAAGTACATGAGTTGTATAAGAAAGATTTATACATTAATAAAAACATAACTATGCAAGGTCTAATATAGATTCTTATTTGGCACATTGTTACAAGGATCTATGCGATTATTTATTTTTATTATTATTAATTTTTTCAGTATATAAAACCTGCTCTTTATAATGCTTTTTAATTGGGAAGTTATGTGTATCCGTGCCGTTCTTGAATTTTTTATCAATGGGGTTCTTTAGAGGAACTGTTGTAGTTTCAGTAAATTCGTATGGGTAATTTATTTTAGATTTATCTTCAAACATGAAAATGCCTCCTTTTTAGGATTTTCTAAATTCTTTACTATAACATGATATGCATATATATTTTTTTGGACTAGTTATTTATATAGGTTAATGGAATTTAATTACGTAACTACTGAAATATTTCAAAGGAAAACAATGTGAGAAATATATTATAATGATTTCTTTTATTTATTAGCGAAGGGAATCTTGCATATATATTCGTTATAGATTGTTTTTATAATGTAATATATATATAGTTTTCCTGATAATATAATGTGGAATATTATAGTGTTATTAGGTTATTAGGAACATTTAATGTTGTTTCACAACTGAAAGGGAATTGAAAAAAAACTGAAACTTTTCTCATAAAAATTCAATCTTACTTGAAAAATGAAAGGAAAATGAAATTTTTCAAAAGGAATTCTTTGTTAAGATAAAAAGCATACATACAAAAAAGTATTGACATATCTCAAAAAATGTATTTTGAGATATAGTGGGGGAAAAGATGAGATTAGAAAAACAATTAATAAAAAAGATGTATTATGAAACATTCCTAATGGAGAATGAAACACACCCACCTCTTCAAGTACTTGGAGAAGCTTATGTAAACGAAGAAAAAAATGAGATTTCTGATGGATCTTATATTCGTTTTGCACAAGGTGAATTTTATTATCACCATCAAGATTTTGAAACAGCTATTTTTAAATGGGAGAAAGTTAGTAATGAATTAGCGCCATGGGCACAAAAAAATATTGCGGATGCTTACTTCGAACTTAATAGATTATCAGTTGCTGAAAATGTGTATACTTCCATTACTACTGATAACAAAATACTTATGACCGAAATTGTACTGCAATTACTGTCTCTTTACATCGAGCAAAATAATTTTGATTCAGCTTTCGCTGTTATAAAAGAAGCGGTTTCTTTAAATCCCGATTATCCAAACGTCACAACAATTGCCCGTTCCTTTTATGAAGAACAGCAAGATTTTGATAGTGCAATAGAGCTTGCTGTGAACGAGTTAATTCGAACAGAATCTTATCCGTGGTTTGAGGTCCTAAAAGAATACATCGATAAAGGATTTACTAAAAATATTTCACCAGACTATTTTTATAAAGTATTAGTTACATTAAATAATGTAGATCAAGTACAATTTACGCAAATTGTTTCATCATTTTGGCACAGCTATAAAGATGAACAAAATTACTTATTATGGCTCAACACAATAAATGAATTTTTCATACATATCGAAATACATTCGTCCGATATATGGGACGAAATTTCTTCTCTTTACGAAGAAACATACTTTGAATTAATTCAAGGTCAATATATGCTTAGACAATTACACGATATCATTCCAAATCTGTTAACAAATTGGTTAAAGGTAGTCAATCCCTCTCATGCTGTATTTCCATCTGCAGCAGTATTGGCATGGGATGAGATTTTTCCTTCTAAAATAGATTCAGCGGATATAAAAGATGCGGAAAACCTACTTTCATATTCTATTAATCATGTGAATGGCTTAGAGTATAGTTTACATCTTTTTGAATCTATTACACACTGGGCACAAGAACATAATTTAGAAATGGGTCACCGATTTAGCTGGTTAGTTGGTGAGCTTGCAGATTTAAGAACAAATCGCCTATTAGTAACTGGAACTTCAGGAAACGGAAAAGCGTCGTTTATTAACTCTATTTTAGGAGAAAATATATTAGAAAACTCAATCTCAAATGTAGTTGTTTTTAAAAATGACACTTATACAGAAATTAACGCTATAACAGATTCGGAAATTACAACAACTGAGAATTTCTCTGATTTCCATAACATGATGGCAGTACACCGTCAAACATATAGAGATAGAGCATGTGTTGAATTTAAGTTACCATGCAGATTTTTAAGTAAAAACAAACTTACATGCGTTGTTACACCTAGCTTTAATAGGAACAATGATGCGAGAGATGAGGTGTTTGAATATTTAAATTCTGTAGATGAATTATTATTCGTATTGAATGCGGATTCACCTTTTACTGACAAAGAACGTGACATTCTATTAAGTATCCAAGAACATACACCACATCTACAAGTTCATTTTTTATTAAATAAAATTGATAACATTTACAATGAAGCAGAAGCAAAAAGAGTTATACAAGATACGCAAGTGAGAATTAACACATATTTCCCTAATGCAAGAGTTTTCCCTTATTCTTCGTTATATACAAATAGTAAACAACTAAACGATTTAACTGAGTTTATTCATTTTAACTTTAACTATAAAAATATCGATGCAGAACGTACTGAAAAGCTATTATTTTTCATTCGAAAAACAATTACATATCTTTTGGATAAACGCGTCGAGAGGGAAAAAGATCTAGTGGATTCTATTAATTCGAATGAAGATATGTTAGTTAAACTTAATGGTTGTATTAATAACCTTACTGCTTTTGAGAAGGAAAAAATTCATTTAATTACAGAATCATATCGTACGATGAAAAGCGAAATTACTAATGATCTTAAAGAACATATTCCGAAACTATTGCAGAGTTGTTCCGATTTAATTAGTGAAGAAAGCGACTTTAGTCACATTGATATTGAACTAAACACAGCGATGAATGGAAGAGTGCAACAATATCTAGAACAAACTGTATTACCTAATCTTGCTCGCTCTATGCAAAATTGGATTGCGACCTCTAATAATGAGCTCCTTCAAAGTCAATTGTACTTAAAAGAAACCAGTGAAGGACTTAATTCTTTATTTGGAGAAAATCGAATACAGTTAGAATGTGACTTTAAAGTAATTGATGACTGGCGCAGAGATACTGATAGAATGACAACTAGAATACAAATGGAAGAAGTAAATATTTTACGCCGATTTACACCAGCGCAATTTTTACTGAAAAGTGCCGGTAAATTATTTGGAGTTCTTCCTAAAAATAAAGCTATGCTATATAACAAATACAAACAGTATTTAGAAAATGAAGATTATACCGATGTAACGACTTCTATTATGAAGAAGTTTTTCTTGCAATTTGAGCTGTTTGAAAACACACAAGAGCGGGATATTAATATGTTCTTTAGAAATCCATTTGGTGCGTTGGAACAAGCTATAGAAAACACTCATTTAGAAATAAAAGAAAAACAAGATAAATTGCATAAAATGAAATCAAACCCTGAAGTTTACCATGATCCTATAAAGCTCTTTGAATTGAGATTACGTCAATGTGAAGTAATCTTGAATATAGGTGAGGATAATTCCTATACAGATGTAACTTTAGAAACAAGCGTAGAATAAAAGTAAAATATATCAGGTTTTTTATATGAAATTGCACCATGTGTTATAAGAAAGTAAAAAGGGAGCAACTTTTAATAAGTTGCTCCTTTGCCATATAGATTATTTTTCAGTTTCTTTAATTTTAGTTTTTACTTCTCCAGTTTTAATTTTATTACTTTCTGAGAAACGTAATAAATCGCCTTCAATAATTTTGTCAGACATTCGTAATTCATTTTGTGCACGGTTAATCATTTCTTGAGCTTCTTTTTTTGGTAAATCTACAACCTCACCTGTTTCTCGATTATAAAAAGTATGATTTGTATATGCATACTTGTCTGTAATAAAGCTACCATCACGTAAAACAACAAAACCGGTATATTCATCTGAAAACATATCATGGCCAAAACGGATATCGTTAGTAGTATCAATCCCTAATAAATTTAGAATGGTAGGTTTCATATCGATTTGTCCCGTAGGCTTTGAAATAGTTTGACCTTCTGTTTGGCCAGGGATATGAATATATAAAGGTGTGCGTTGTAAATTTAAAGTATCAAATTCTGTTATTTGATCTTTTTCTAAAAACTGTGCCATTGCGCGATTATGTTTTTCAGAAATGCCGTAATGATCACCGTATAACACAATAATAGAATCATCATACATTCCCTCGGCTTTTAAACGTTCAATAAATTTTTTAATTGATTCGTCTAAGTAACGTGCTGTTACGATGTAACGATCAAATACGCCATTACCAGAGTTGTATGGTTCAATGAATTTTGTATCTTCATCATACGTAAATGGATAATGGTTTGTTAAAGTAAGGAAACGAGCGTAAAATGGTTGATCAGCAGTTTTTAATATATCTACTGATTGATCAAAGTATTCGATATCTTTTAATCCCCAATTTAAATTTGTTTCGGGCGTAATTTTGTAATCAAGTTCATTATAGTAACGATCATAACCAAGAGCGGAGTACATAATATTACGATTCCAGAATGTTGCGTTATTCGCATGGAATACAGAAGTGAAATAGCCTTGCTGACGTAAAATTTCTGGAGTCGCAGTATAATCGTTGTTACCGTGCGTGAAGAATACAGCACCTCGATTTAATGGATACAACGATGTATCTATTAGAAATTCAGAATCCGATGTTTTTCCTTGACCAGTTTGGTGGAAAAAGTTATCGAAATAATAGCTTTCATTTATGAATTCATTTAAGAATGGCGTAACTTCTTGACCGTTAACTGATGCACCTATTAAAAAGGTTTGCAAAGATTCAAGAGTAACGACAATTACGTTTTTTCCTTTCGCTGCACCAAACATATTAGGATTTGGTTCACTTTGGTTTGATTTTACGTAGTTTTCAGTTTCTTGTAATTTACTACTATCTGCAAGTGCCTTTTGGGATCCAGCCTTTACTTGTAGTGTTAAATCATATACTTGATGAGTGTATAGTCCTAAATTTTTCACAAGCATTACGCGGTCGAAGGATCTCGTTAATAATTCAGGTCGTTCTTTTTCTGCAAGCTGTAGATTTGCAAAAAATACACCAATTGTTAAAAGAAAATATAATAAGCGTGAAGAATGAGTTACACGTTCTGTTTTAAAGACTATTGCTTTCTTTTTTAATAAAATAAAGAAGAAAATAATGTCTACGAATGCGAGTATAGTTTTGTAGTTCAATATTTCTATAATACTGCCGCCTAATTGGCCGAAATTTGATGTTTGTCCAAGTACTGGTAACGTAACGAAATCATTATAAAAATCATAGAACATTACATTCCCAACAAGTACGATTGTTAATAAGAGATTAATACATAGCGCTATATAATTTCTCTTTTCACCGGTTGCAAATAATGCTAATCCAACAAATGCTAACGATGCAGCGAGAGGGCTAATAAACAAAATAAGTTCTTGTGTAGAAGACTCAATTTTTAAATCAAAACTGAATCGCGTAATAAGATATGTTTTTAACCATACTGCTAAAGCAATTATTATAACAAAGCTTATATTTTGCAGTTGTAAATTTATTTTATTTTTCATTTTTACACCTTCTTTATAGAATTTATTTAACTAATGTTATATATTATATTTTTATAACTATTAGAGTGTGGTGAACCATTTAGATTATATTTTTCTAAAGGTAATAATTTGAAGTATTCAGATACATATAATGGAGAATTTTAAAGCGAAGTAACATAAATCTAATTTTTTTAGAAACGGAGCAGAAAAAGTCATAGTTGTAGTAAAAAATACTTATAGACATCCTAACATATTAAACACTACGGCGATGTTACAAAATATCGAACAAATGAAAGTGAAAATGAATAGATGATTTTTAAACTATTGACATTTAACCAGTTTAAATTTTCAGAAAATAAAGCTTGAAGAAAACGGTTATATTAATTAGTAGAAAACTACATTCTATATAGAATGTAGTTTTTCATGTGTGTTCAATATATCCCGTAAAATCCTGATTCTTTGTGGCTTAATCATCAGCGGGGGAGGGATAATAATTTCGTTAAAGCTATTATTAGATAAGTAAAGTGTTGGTGAAACTTAAAACATTTGACTGGTATCTTAATTAAAAAGTTTAAATACCTGATAAATATTTTCCAACATACAGACCACTTGCAGCTGCTTGAGATAATGAATGAGTGACGCCTGAACAATCTCCAATTAAAAATAGCCCATTCATACTTGTTTCAAAATGGTTATTGATTTTTATTGTAGGAGCGTAGAACTTTCCATCAATTCCATATAATAAAGTATCTTTATCGATAGGTTCTTGGATAAATTGTTCTAAACGTAATAAAAATTTTTTGAGTCCTTCAATATATAATGGAGGAATTTCTTCATTCAAATCTCCATAATCTCCGTGTAGTGTAGGCTGTATACGATTATGTTTCATGTTGTTCTCCGCTGTAGGTTGTTTCTTTATTAAGTCCTCTAAACGCTGTATAACAATCCGATTTCGTCCTTGGTTAATGCTTTTAATAATTGAACTTGCGTATACATTTGCTTCTTTGAGAGTTGGAAAATAGCGCGGGATAAATAAAGTGAAATTTAAGTTAGAAGTGCCAGTTCCTTGCTCTCGAAAATTTTGACCGTCAGGCATAACTAAACCTTCTTCATACTTTCGAATAATGCGTCCTTTTGGATTCATACAGTAAGTAGTAGCCGTGAAATGTTCATGCTGATAAGAAAGTTTCGTCTCAAATGTATCTTTTAATATAGAACGTAATTGATGTTCTTTCATCTCTACCCTAATACCTAAATCTATACGGGTTTGCTCCTGTGCAATTTCAAGGGAAGAGCACATTTCTTTTAACCAATCCGTTCCAGAACGCCCAGTTGCAAATACTAATTGCTTAGAATGGACAGTTCCTTGATTTGTAGATATTTTAAAATGGTCTTGCTGCTTAACGACATGTTGTACATCTATATGAAATCGGATATTTATTTTCGTAAGTAAAAATTCGTAGAGCTGCTGAAAAATGTTACTTGAAAGTGTAGTACCAAGATGCCTTACTTCTGTTGTTAGCATTTGTAAACCACAAGCTTCAGCTCTCTTAGTGAGATTTAGATTTTCTGTAGAATATTTTGAAACGGAACTTCCACCAAACTGACATAGAATTTCATCTACTTCAGCCATGAGTTGTATAAAAGCTTTTTTACCTACTTTTTGCTCAAGTTCGCCACCAAATCCATTTGTATAATTAAATTTCCCTTCAGACTTTCCTAAACCACCAAATCCGAAATATTTATCACATGTAGTACAATTACACACTTTTCCTTGGTCTAAAGGACAATGGCGATCTTTTAGCGCTTTACCTTTATCAAGAATTAAAATCTTTTTGTTACTTTGGGCTAATGAATAAGCCATAAAGATGCTACTTACTCCAGCTCCGATAATTGTAACATCATACATATTCTTTCACCTGCTAACGAATAGTTTGTTTTTTATTTTCTTAGTGTATAACACTTTTATGAAGTTAAGAAATAGCTTTTATTAATAAAGAGGGAGTTTTTGAACTTGATGCTTTTTTAATTTCTCCGAGTGGTGGAGTAAATACAAATGTTTTTATTTGAAAGAAGAAATAGATTTAAATGATCACTATGTCATATGATTAATAAAATCTTACATATAAAAAAAACAGACCTTTTAAGTGAAGAGGTCTGCTAATCATTGGAAATAGTTGTTAAGTGCATAAATTTGAAGAGAATTATAGTTTTATTTAGCGAAGACGTGGTTACCGATTACCGCTACTGTTTGACGTGTCGTAATCCATTTGTTTGTTGAAGTTTTTGGATTATAAAAATAAAGCCAATCAGAATTTATTCCATTTGTAGAGATAGCCTCTTCTACTGCCATTTTTGCTTCTGCGCTTGCAGGCTGATTAATTCTACCATCAGTAACAGGAGTAAATGCATATCCGCGTTTAATAGGTTCATAAATAACACCTGTTATTGTATTTGGAAAACCATTTGCATTTACACGATTCAAGATAACTTTCGCCACCGCTACTTTTCCTTTATATGATTCGCCACCTGCCTCAGCAGTAACTAAGCGTGCCATTAAGTCTTTTTCTTTTTCTGAAATACTTGAATTGATTTTTAAATGTTGTCCTGTATAAAGCTTGTTTCCGACTGTATTGTTAATTTGTTTTATAGATTGAACGGTAACATTGTAACGCTTTGCTATAATTTCTAATGAATCTCCCGGCTGTACTTGATAAATAATTTGTCCAGAGATGTTCTTAGGTTTGTCGTTTTGATGAACAGTGACCTCATTTGATTTCATGGATCCTGGAATATGTAACTGTTCACCAATAAAAGTTTGATCTTTTCCTTTATTATTTGCTTGTTTAATAGATTGTATTGAAACTCCATATTGTTTACTGATACCCCAAAGTGTATCATTCTTTTTTACTGTATGAATGGTGGAAGCCTCAGCTACACCTTGATTACATACGAATGTAATTGCTGCCGCAGATAAAGGAATTATATGTTTTATTTTTAATAATTTCATTGTAAATCCTCCCAATAAAAAATTAAGTTTTAACTGTTGAGTAATGTAGTTCAGAGTATATAAGGTATGTATTTGTATTTTAATATAAGTATATTAGCACGTATAGAATAAATAATCATTATAAGTTTTTTATTTATATCATGTAGGACCCAAATATGAAATATTGCATATGAAAGCCCATTGAAGTTCGAGTTGTTGCTTACTATAATTTATCTAGTGAAAAGGGATATTAAATTTTTTTAATGCATTGAGATGAGAATATGTGGATGTTTTTAAATTTTACTTCTATGCAATATTCCATATTTATGAAACATTATTTATTAAGTAGCTTATATTATATTCAATAAGTTTGATATAAAACAGAAAAAGAGAGGGATAAAAATGAGCAATAAGAAGTTTATTTTGAAATTATTCATATGTAGTACTATACTTAGCACATTTGTATTTGCTTTCAATGATAAGCAAGCAGTTGCTGCTAGCGCTGGTAATGGGCTTGAAAACTGGTCAAAATGGATGCAACCTATACCCGATAACGTACCGTTAGCACGGATTTCAATTCCAGGAACACATGATAGTGGAACATTCAAGTTGCAAAATCCGATAAAGCAAGTATGGGGAATGACGCAAGAATATAATTTTCGTTACCAAATGGATCACGGAGCTAGAATTTTTGATATTAGAGGGCGTTTAACAGATGATAATACGATAGTTCTTCATCATGGGCCATTATATCTTTATGTAACATTGCATGAATTTATAAATGAAGCGAAACAATTTTTAAAAGATAATCCAAGTGAAACGATTATTATGTCTTTAAAAAAAGAGTATGAGGATATGAAAGGGGCAGAAGATTCATTTAGTAGTACGTTTGAAAAAAAATATTTTCCTGATCCTATCTTTTTAAAAACAGAAGGGAATATAAGACTTGGAGATGCTCGAGGAAAAATTGTGCTACTAGAAAGATACAGTGGTAGTAATGAATCTGGAGGATATAATAATTTTTATTGGCCAGATAATGAGACGTTTACGACAACTGTAAATCAAAATGTAAATGTAACAGTACAAGATAAATATAAAGTGAGTTATGATGAGAAAGTAAAATCTATTAAAGATACGATAAATGAAACGATTAACAACAGTGAAGATTGTAATCATCTATATATTAATTTTACAAGCTTGTCTTCTGGTGGTACAGCATGGAATAGTCCATATTATTATGCGTCCTACATAAATCCTGAAATTGCAAACTATATGAAGCAAAAGAATCCTACGAGAGTGGGCTGGGTAATTCAAGATTATATAAATGAAAAATGGTCCCCAATACTTTATGAAGAAGTTATAAGAGCGAATAAGTCACTTGTAAAAGAGTAAAGATTGTCATAGTAAGAAGCGATGAAATACATCGCTTCTTTTTTGTTTTCTAAAAATTAACATCAAATATAGCTTTACATATCGTACGTTCATGATAGAAAAAAATCGAAACTTAAGCTATAATTACTACATATAAAATTTGTACCTATAAATTTTATATGTAGTAATGAATTTGATTTATTGTAATGAAACGGAGGTATATACTATGAAGTTTCCACATGATTTTTTATTCGGAGCTGCTTCAGCTTCTTATCAAGTAGAAGGTGCATGGAATGAGGATGGAAAAGGTGTTACGAATTGGGATGAGTTTTCAAAAATTCCTGGCAAAACATACGATGGAACAAATGGTGATATAGCGGTTGATCATTATCATCGATATAAGGAAGATGTTCGTTTAATGGCTGAGATGGGATTGGAATCGTATCGTTTTTCGATTTCTTGGGCGAGAATATTGCCGACTGGAGATGGAGAGGTAAATGAAAAAGGAATTGAATTTTATAACAATTTAATTGATGAATGTTTAAAGTACGGGATTGTACCGTTTGCCACTTTATATCATTGGGATCTACCATTACCGTTAGAAAAAGATGGTGGGTGGACGAATAAACGAACAGCAGAGGCTTTTGTAAAGTATGCAGAAATTTGCTTTAAGGCATTTGGTGATAGAGTGAAACATTGGATTACTTTCAATGAAACAGTAATGTTTTGTGGATTAGGCTATTTAAAAGGTGCACATCCACCAGGAATACAAAATGATGTTCCAAAGTATTTTCAAGCGACTCATTATGTATTTTATGCGCATGCGAAAACAGTTGCGGTGTACAAGCAGCTGAAACAGTATGGGGAGATTGGGATTACACATGTTTTCTTACCTGCTTATAGTGTGGATGATCAAAAAGAAAATATACTAGCAGCAACTCATGCGAATGAATATGAAACGTATTGGTACTACGATCCAGTTTTAAAAGGTGAGTATCCGTCTTATGTTGTACAACAATTAAAGGAAAATGGGTGGACTCCTAATTGGACGGTTGAAGAATTAGAAATCATTAAACAAAATGCCGAAAAAAATGATTTTATCGGCTTGAATTATTATCAGCCAATACGAGTAGAAAGATATGATATGGATATAAAGAGCGAGGAGCATTCTCGAGAAAACTCAACACTTGCTCCAGGTAATCCTTCTTTTGATGGTTTTTATCGAACAGTAAAAATGGATGATAAAACATATACCAAATGGGGTTGGGAAATATCTCCCGAAGGTTTCTTAGATGGATTGCATATGTTGAAAGCGCGTTACGGTGACATAAAGATGTATGTAACGGAAAATGGACTTGGTGATGAAGATCCAATCATTGACGGAGAAATTGTAGATGTTCCGCGAATTAAATTTATTGAAGAGCATTTAAAAGTAATGAAGCGTGCAATTCAAGAGGGAATTAATTTAAAAGGTTATTATGCATGGTCAGTTATTGATTTGTTAAGTTGGTTAAATGGATATAAAAAGCAATATGGCTTTATTTTTGTCGATCATAATGATAACTTAAAACGTAAGAAGAAACTTTCGTTTCATTGGTATAAACATGTGATCGAAACGAGAGGAGAAGAGTTATAACAGATAAAAGAGTATTTTAGGAGAAAGTGTATGAGTGCAAAGTATAAACAAATTGCAGATGTGTTAGAGCAAAACATTCGAGATGGGCTTTTTAATGAAACGAAAAAATTACCTACAGAAGAAGCGTTGATGAATCGATTTGAAGTAAGCCGTAATACGATACGTAAAGTAATTAGTCAACTTGTGAATAGAGGTTATATTTTTCAAGTGCAAGGTAGTGGTATGTTTTTACGTGAAACTTCTGTAACAGATTACATTAATTTAGGAAGTTTACGTGGATTAACGAAAAATCTCGTTTCACAAAATATTGAAACGAAAGTGCTAGAGATTGAAGTAATAGAGGCAAATGAAGAGATAGTAGAACGGATGCAATGTGAGATTGGAACTAGGCTATATTTTTTGAAGCGCTTAAGAATTGTAGATGGTAAACCATTCTCTATTGAAGTAAGTTATTTCAAAAAAGATATCATCCCATATTTGAATGAAGAAATAGCATTAAGTTCTGTATACAGTTATTTCATTGAGGATTTACGATTAAATATTGGCTTTGCCGATAAAGTTATTAGTTGTGAAAAAATAAATAAAGAAAATGCAAAGCTTTTAGAACTAAATGAAGATGATCCAGCGCTTCTTATTGAAAATACAGTTTATCTTGTAAATGGAACAATTTTCGAGCTATCTCAATCAATGTTTCATTATGAAAAGACTAAACTTTTAAATCGGATTAATTTTAATTGAAAATGAATATAAGTAGCCTTGTAAAAAAGCAACTGGTCCTAAGTGAGCAGTTGCTTTTTATTTTTAAAGTGGATGAGCAAAAAAACACAAAAGTGGTTGGTCCGTTTTTTATAAACTTCTATTATGATAAGAGAAGAAAGGTAGTATTTTATTCATGCTTTAAAATAGACTGGCCTTAGAGAGGTGGAAGACAATGAGTTTTGCGATTTCACTAGTTGTTATTATTGTAGTTGTATCACTGTTTGGGACCGTACTAGTCGCACGAAATGTAGAGGAGAATTACGGTAAGTCTACAAAGAGGAATGTGAAAAACTTATCCGCTATCTATATCATTCTTCTTTTAGTGCTTCTTGTAGGAGTTACTTGGTATGCGGTCGTTATTTTATAAAGTTTGTATATGATGAAGGAGTTAATATATTGATGAAAAATGAGCGCCACGTTTTAGTTGTTTTCCCGCATCCGGATGATGAGTCGTATTGCGTGGCTGGAACAATTTTGGCTTATACTGAGCAGAAAGTCCCTCTTACTTATGTTTGCTTAACGTTAGGTGAAATGGGGAGAGCGATGGGAAATCCTCCTTTTGCAACACGTGAATCCTTATATGCTATAAGAGAGAAAGAACTAAAGAGCGCTACTAATATTTTAGGGATTAAAGATTTACGTATGATGGGATATCGTGATAAAACGCTTGAATTTGAAACTCCTGGAGAATTAAGAAGTGTAATACAAAAATATGTGGAAGAATTGAATCCTTCGTTAGTCATTTCTTTTTATCCGGGATATGCAGTGCATCCAGATCATGATGCAACAGGAGAAGCGGTAGCCAGGGCGTTAGCTAATATTCCGGAAAATAAAAGGCCAACATTTTATGCTGTAGCTTTTTCAAATAATCATGAAGCAGAAATAGGACCTTCAAGTTTTAAAAATGAAGTAAAAGAATATGTTCCAAAAAAGCTCGAGGCATTGCAAGCACATGCATCACAATTTGCGACTAAGGTAACGGAACTGAAAAGAGAGTATGAAGATGGTGTTCCAGAAACAGTTGAGTGGTTAGAAAGAGAACCGTTTTGGATATATTCATTCAAAGATAAAAATATGTGATGCTACATCTGAAGGTGATGAATATGTATTTTGAATATAAGAATCGAAAGGTTTTTTACAATATAGAAGGATCGGGGCCTGTCATATTGTTTTTACACGGTCTTGGAGGAAATTCGAATAATTGGTTATATCAAAGAAAATACTTCAAGAAGACATGGACCGTAATCTCACTCGATTTACCTGGGCATGGGAAATCCGAAGGGATGGAAATTAGTTTTAAAGAATATTCAAATGTTTTATATGAGTTATGTAATCATTTAAAGCTAAAATCAGTAACAATTTGTGGTCTTTCAAAAGGAGCTAGAGTGGGTATCGATTTTGCTATTCAATATCCACGTTTTGTTTCTAGTTTAATTGTTGTAAATGTATTTCCCTATTTAGAACAGGCAGATCGTAAAGAACGACTTGAAGTATATGATTTACTTAGCTTACAGGATAAAGGGAAAACTTGGGCGGATACGTTATTGAGAGCAATGGGAGTAGAAGATAATGATGCAATTGTCCGAGGATTTCATCAATCCCTACAAACGATTCATCCGATTCATATTCAAAGGTTATTTGCTGAATTAGTTGATTACGATCAAAGACCATACCTGTCTAACATTGCATGTCCTGCATTAATAATACGAGGAGAGAATGATTATTTTGTTCCGGAAAAGTATGTGAGAGAATTTGAAAAACACCTGAGAAACGTGACTTTCGTTGAGTTGAAAAATAGTGGGCACTTACCTTATTTAGAACAGCCTACTAGCTTTAATGTGACGGTAGAGGCATTTTTAAATCATGCGCTTGATTAATACCATTTTTACAGTGAATACTGTTATTAATGAGTTCAGGACACCAGCTTGGAGAGGAGGGAACTAAATGGAATGGCAACCGAATCGTGAAGATAAGATACCAGTTTATAAACAAATTGCTGATTACATTGAAAGAGGCATTTCTACCGGTGAATTCCCTTCTGATAGAAAATTACCTTCCGAGCGTATGTTAGCACAGAATTTACAAGTGAACCGGAGTACGGTCGTAGCTGCTTATGAAGAATTGAAATCACTTGGGGTAGTAGAACGGAAAAAAGGAAGCGGCACCCGGGTGAATACAGATATATGGGGTGTGTCACATAAACGAATACCGAACTGGGGTAGGTACGTTGAGGATGGATCATTCTTACCTAATGTACCACTTGTTCAGCAAATTCGAACGGAAACACAAAAAGATGATTTAATCAATTTAGCGAGTGGTGAATTGTCATCAGATTTAATTCCGAGTGATAGATTTCGAACAATTTTGTCGGAGAAAACATTTATGGGAAATCTCGGTTATGACCATCCGCTTGGAAATGAAATGTTGCGAAAAACCATTGCGGCACATGTCGAGCAATATAAACAAATAGAAGCAGATTCAAGCTCTATTCTTATTACATCTGGAGCTCAGCAAGCACTTAATCTTATCGTTCAATGTTTGTTAAAGCCTGGAGATGCGATTGCAATTGAGGATCCCTCCTATTGTTATTCACTTCCGATGTTTAAATCAGCAGGTTTAAAAATATTCCGTTTACCAGTTGATCAGCATGGTATGAATCCAGATGACTTAATCGATTTGCACAAAAAGCATCGCATTCGTATGGTGTTTTTAAATCCGGATTATCAAAATCCAACTGGAACGGTACTTTCATTGGCAAGACGTAAAAAGGTTTTAGAACTATCTTCTGAATTTGGTATACCGATTGTAGAAGATGATCCGTATAGTTTGACTTCTTTTAATGGAGAAGTGAATCCAACATTGAAATCGATGGATCAAAATGGGAATGTTCTTTATGTGAGCTCATTATCAAAAATTGTTGCATCAGGATTACGTATTGGTTGGGTAATTGGCCCCACGCGCGTAATTGAGAGATTGGCAGATGCGAAGCAGCAAGTTGATTTCGGTCATAGTGTATTTACACAGTGGGTAGCGAACCAATTTTTAGAATCTGAGGATTTTCATACGCATATTACGATGCTTCGTGGACAACTGAAACAAAGAAGAGATGAGTTAATTAGAAAGCTTGAAGAAATATTAGGGGACCAGATTGAATTTTTTGTTCCTGAGGGCGGAATACATTTATGGTGCAAAGTGCAAGGAACGTTTGATGAATATCATTTACTAGGTGAATCTATACAAAATGGTGTAGCATTTGTCCCAGGAAGCGTCCTAGGTTCGAAAAGTGAATATATCCGATTTACTTTTGGCAGAGCGAATGTAGAACAAATTCAGCTTGGAGTTACAAGGTTTGCGGAAACATTAAATGAGATTTCATAATAGTGAAGCGTAATATGGAAATGAGGGAAAGAAATGAAGTACGTGACGCTTTCACTTCAAGTAGGCGTGCTATATGTGTTTAGCTTAGCTGGTACGTGGATTCAAGGAGTATTCCATCTATCTATGCCAGGAAGTTTAATAGGGATGTTAATATTGTTCCTACTCCTTTCTACTCGTATTTTGCCATTAAAGTGGTTTGAGGTAGGTGCAGAAAAGTTAATAGTATTTTTACCCTTATTTCTAATTCCTTCGACAACAGGATTAATGGAATATGGATATTTTCTTTTAAGTAAGGGGAGTATTATATTCCTTTTAGTAGTTGCAAGTACGGTAGTAACATTGATTGTTTCAGGGTATGTAAGTCAATTATTAGTAACATCAAAAAAATAAAATCGACAAGGTGCGCTATTCAAATGGTCTTAATTTTTATTACTGTAGTAATTTATTTATTGGCGACAAAGCTATATAAAAAATTTGCGTTTCCATTTACGTTACCGGTATTAACAGTTACAGCAATTATGATTTGTTTATTTTTGATATTTGGTATTTCTCATCATGAGTATAAGGAAAATGGGGGAGACATTCTTTCAGGCTTTTTGAGTCCTGCAATTGTAGCGTTAGCCATACCTCTATTTAAAGAGCGAAAGATACTTATGAAAAACTTTTTAGCGATACTAATCGGCGTAGTGATAGGTATAGTGGCTTTAACGAGTATGAATGTAGTGATTGGTGGAATTTTAAATATAGATAAGGAACTTATATTAACAACTTTACCACAATTAGCGACAATGCCCATTGCCATTTCATTAGCGGATCAAATTGGTGGCATTCCATCTATGACTTCTAGTTTTGTAGTTGTTGCAGGAATAACAGGTGCTATTATCGGACCGACAGTACTTAAGTTTTTCCGTATAACAAGTACGATTGGAAAAGGAGTTGGAATGGGCTGTGCATCACATATTATCGGTGTGAGTCGTCTAGTGAAGGAAGGCGAGAAAGAAGCAACTATCGGTTCGGTAACGATGATTGTAACAGGGATACTTATTAGTATATTAGTACCTTATGGAGTGAAATTTTTATTTTGAAAATTAATGAATCGTAATAAGGAGTATAACACTACTCATTTTAGAGCGTAATGGAGATGATTAAAATGACAACATGGTTTATAGTTACATTATTTATTTTTGGTGCTCTTAAAGTACTAGTTTCTAGTATGCCAACTTCTGTTGTAGAATCAATTATTAGTAGATTTGAGTTACACCAAAAACTTGATGAGGAAAATACTACTGTAACGGTAGATGGGGAAAGTATAGAAGGAGAAATGAAACTTCAAGTTATTCATGAATTTAACGAGGCTTTATTTTTAGATAAGCATTATTTTCCACCGCAAGGGAATGGAACACCGATAGTCATGGAGACGAAGAAAGGAAAAAGAGAGATTAGATTTTCTATATATAGCTACGAGGAACACGTTGATGTGGTAAAGCAATATAAGAAGAAAGTAGTTGCATATCGTTTGCGATCAAAAAGCCTTCAAAGTCGTTCAGTAGCAGTAACTGAAGATTATGCTTAAGGAGAGACCGTTATTATAACGGTCTCTTTATTTTTGCATCCAAGTATATAATTTCCAAATAAGAGAAAAGAAAATGATATATCCAAACAAAGAATAAGCATGATGCCAATTCCCGTTATGTACAAATAAACCTAACCTCTCAGCAACTTGTTCAAAAATACTAGCACAAAGCCCTATTAAAATAATAAATAGAGTTCTAGAAACTGCAGATAATGTTTTTGAAATTTGTATGAAAATGATTGTTAAAATTGGTAGCACAAACAACGTAAAGCCTATGTTAACTGAAAATATAGATGAGAAAGGTCTAACTGGAAAGGAATATATTTGTGTATGCACAAAGAAAGCATCTAAGCAAGTTCCAATAATAGAAGAAAGTAAGACTGTAACTAATAATGCTAAAAAATCATTCTTCTTCTCGAAGGAGGACATTTTTCTTTGCGAGAATTGCGAGTTCAATTTTTTCGAGTGTTTTGCAGTAATCTTCTGTAATTTGTCCATTTATATTTTCCTCCTTATCAACTAAATAATTTACAACTTGCCAATCGTTAAACCAATCTTCATTTTCAACTTCTTCATGTTTCATATCCCGCCATGCATAGATGAGTGCAGGGCTGTATATACGATACGCGTCACTACGTAACTGGCATTTCTTTATTCGGCGTTTATAAAACTCACGCGAAAAAGATTCATTTACACTAGAAAATAAATGAGGCCAGTAATCTTTTCTTGAGCCTGTATGTGGATGGTGATCGACCCAGTTTATTATTTGAGATAAAATATGTGTATCCCGAAATAACAATGAATACAACCGTTTTCCAAGTGAAATTCGTTCATGCAAAGAAGTGAAATGTTTCATTGTATCACCAAATAGTAATACTTTTTGCTTTTTATCATTTTCGTAAAATGGGAAAAGGATATGATTAAACTGAAAAAAATCAAAGAGTTTAAATCCAATACTATTTAATACAGTCTTTTTAAAGTGTGCATTTTGAATAACTCTTTTTTCTAAGTAGTTTTGTTCATTAACAATAGTTGCGATCGCTAATGTTTTTTTGTTACCTGTTTTCCAAAAATCGTTCCACATTGTTTCCATAAATGTAGAAACATTTAAGTGAGTGAGAAGGTGAAATAGCTTTTTTGATTTTTTTACACTTTGCTCATATAGTAAAAATTGAGGATATACATCTTGGAAAATGAGCCAATTTCCTCTTTCTAAAAAAGAGAAAAATGTAATTTGATCTTTCTCGGATAAAAGCCTCGTATATAAATCTCCCTTTAAATCTGTCATATTCCAGCCACCGTTACGTGATACGATATGCCCAAGTAGTGCCCAATGTATTTCTGGATATTGAATGTAAAATTGGTAGTATGCACGTGTTCTTGTGACGTTATTTTTATTTAGTTCTTTTGTCTGAGCTTTAATTTTATCGATGATAAGTTGCTCTTCTTTCGTTAATTTATATATGGTAACAGAAGAGATGAGATCGCTTTTTTGTTGTAACTCGTTTTTCACGTCGAATAGGGAGAGAGGGAGTGCTTTGGAGAATTCTTTAGATGTATTGTTTGAATTGCTTTGGTACATTCCATTACCTCCCTTTGCTATGAGTTTAAATGTGGTATTGGTTATGAATCATTCCATTTATCCCGCTATTAACGAGCAGTAAGACTCCCATCTTAAAAGTCGGCTAAAGCAAAGAAGTTAGGTGAGGGTGGGGCTGCTCGTAAAAGCCCGATTGATTCAACTAATAATCAGTGGGGGATGGACAAAATCCTCACTAATTAAAGTTTCACTTTATTTTATTACGAGTATAAGAAATAAATGAGTGGTGTTTTTTAAACCAGTAATATAGTTATCATTCAAACAGTATAAAGAAAATCTAATTGCTAAGAAGTGAAATGAAAAACAGAAACTATTAAAAAATAGTTTCTGTTTTTTTATTTTGTCAATTAAATGTAACAAACGACGATTATGATTTGAATCAATTGAAAATAATTCAATAACCTTAATAAATACAATTTAAATTGAAATGTATGGTAGGAGGAAAAGGAATGCTTAATAAAATAATTTTAATTACTGGTGGTACAGGTTCGTGGGGACATGAACTTATAAAACAACTATTAGAAAAATCACCGAAAGAAATTAGAGTTTTTTCAAGGAATGAAACGGTTCAGTTTGAAATGCAGCAACAGTTTATAAATGAAGAGAGATTAAAATTTATTATTGGAGATATTCGTGATAAAGAGCAACTAGTATATGCTTGCCAAGATGTACATTATGTATTTCATCTTGCAGCTTTAAAGCATGTTCCAGTATGTGAATATTATCCTTATGAAGCTATAAAAACAAATATACATGGTACGCAAAATGTAATTGAAGCATCTATCCAGAATCAAGTTGAGAAAGTTATATATGTTTCAACTGATAAAGCGGCCGATCCATCAAATACGTATGGGATGACAAAAGCAATTGGTGAAAAATTAATGGTTCATGCGAATGTGCAAACGAAGAAAACAAAATTTATTTGTGTTCGTGGCGGAAATGTTTTAGGAACGAGTGGAAGTGTGGTACCGCTTTTTAAAAAGCAAATTAAGCAATCTTCAAAAGTAGGGATTACGGATGCAAATATGACTAGATTTTTCTTAACCATTGAAGATGCTGTTGGATTGTTATTTAAAGCAGCATCTGAAGGAAGAGGAGGAGAAATCTTTGTTATGAAAATGCCAGCATGTAAAATAACGGATTTAGCAAAAATATTGATTGAAGATTCAAAAAAAGAAAACGTGAAGATAAAAGAGGTAGGGATAAGACCTGGTGAAAAATTAAGTGAAATGCTTTTATCTGAGGTAGAGAGTAAAACAAGTATTAGTTTTAATCAAAATTATTTTGTGGTACTACCGACTATACCTATAGAAGGGCTTCAAGAATATTATGCTAGTTATCCGCTTGTGGATGTGAAGAGTTTTAGTTCTCAACAAGACTTACTTACAAAACATGAGGTGAAACAAATGTTAGAAAAAGGAGGGTTTTTACGATGAAAAGAAATGCGAGCCTTTTAATAACTGGTGCAAATGGCTTCACAGGACGTCATGCTTGCCAATATTTTTTAGAGCAGGGCTTTCATGTAATTCCTATGTTTCAAAATCGTTCACATAGAGAAAAAATCGAAACTGGTATTACTTGTGATTTAATAAATAAGAGTGAAGTAATGAAGGTAATTAAACAAATAAAACCAGACTATGTATTGCATTTAGCAGGAAGAAACTCAGTTAATGAGTCTTGGACAGCTTCTCTGGAATATATAGAGATTAACGTAATAGGGACTTTATATTTATTAGAAGCCATTAAGCAGGAAGCCTCGCATTGTAAAACATTAGTTATAGGATCTGCATTGCAAGCAGATAGTATGAAAAACATAAAAGTTTCAAATCCATATAGTTTAAGTAAAACTATGCAAGTCATTATTGCAGAGGCTTGGGGCGGATTAATGGATTCAAATATTATCATTGCAAAGCCCTCAAATTTAATTGGTCCAGGAGTATCGAATGGCATTTGTTCTATTCTTGCAAAAAAAATGATAGATATACAGTTGGGGAAAAGTGAACCAATTATTGAAATAAACAGTTTGAAAGATAGTAGGGACTTTCTGGATGTACGTGATGCAGTTAAAGCGTATCATGTGTTATTACGTGATGGTATAAATGGAAAACAATATAATATTGGATCAGGAGTAAAACGTTCTTTATTAGATGTATTGGAACAATATAAAGGATTAACACAGTTGAATTTTACTATAAAAGAAACAGAGAATAGTGAGAGCGGTTCAAATGAAAGTTTAGTATTAGAGGATATAAAAAAGTTAGGTTGGGTTCCAGAAATTCCATTTCAGCAATCATTAAAAGATGTACTTGAGTATGCGAAGTATAGTGAAATCTGCATTCAATAAAAATATAAAAGGATGTAACAAATATATGAATTGTTATGAAGCGATAGATAATCAAAGTACGCTATTTCTTTCGATTGTTGATACGTTGGATTGGAAAGATGAAGAAGCGCATGTGTTGCACCTCTATGAGGCAATAAATCAATATCGAGCGTATGTGGAAGAAAAAAAGGTTGATCGAATAAAGCCAGCACTAGAGACTAGAACTAGGCATGTGATTCAAGTTTTTGCTCAGTATGAGTGTAGTGAGTATGGAAATGATTTTTATGAACTCATCAAAGATCTCTTACAAGATATAGGACTTGAATTAAAGATTAATATAAAGCTAGATTTTTAATGATAAAGGTGGATATAAGTTATGAATAAAAAGATTCTCTTTACTGGGGGCGGTACAGCCGGACACGTAATGATTAATATGGTATTGATTCCTAAATTTATAGAAAAAGGATGGGGAGTTGAGTATATTGGATCTCAAAATGGAATTGAAAAATTATTAGTTCAAAATGTTAAGTATAATAGTATTTCAACAGGAAAACTTAGGAGATATTGGGATTGGGAGAACTTTAAAGATCCTTTTAAAATTATAAACGGTTGTTTACAAAGTTATAAATTAATTAAGAAAATGAAGCCTGACGTTATCTTTTCGGCAGGAGGATTTGTTTCAGTTCCTGTAGTTATAGGGGCATGGTTAAATCGTGTACCTATAATAATACGTGAACCAGATAGTACGTTAGGGTTGGCAAATAAAATAGCATTACCTTTTTCTAAAAAACTATGCACAACATTTCCTCAAACAGGGGGTAATGTAAGTACTGAGAAGAAGGTTTATGTAGGGCCAATTGTAAGGGAAGAAATTGAGAGAGGTAACGTATTACGAGGAAGAAGCTATTGTAAATTTCAGCAAGATAAACCGGTATTGTTAATAATGGGTGGGAGTCAAGGTGCTAAGTGGATAAATGATATGGTAAGGAAAAGTTTAGATACATTATTATTAAATTTTAATATTGTTCATATGTGTGGTAAAGGGAAGGTGGACCCAGCTATTGGAATGGAAGGTTATATGCAATTTGAATATATAGGGGAAGAGTTACCGCATATACTGAATATGGCAAGTGTTGTAGTTTCCAGGGCTGGTTCTACTGCTATTTCTGAATTGTTATTTTTGAAGAAACCGATGTTGCTTATTCCGTTAACTAATGGTTCCAGTAGAGGGGATCAAGTTTTAAATGCTGACCATTTTGCACGACAAGGATATGCGGAAGTTTTACTTCAAGATAGAGTAAACAGTAGTACATTTACACATGCAGTAAATAAGTTGTATACAAATAAGAAGAGATATATTCAAAACATGAATGGATATAAGAAAACAAATGATGAGGGGATTCATCAATTAATAGATATAATAAATGAAGTGGTGAAGTAATAGAAATTTAAATAGAAATACAAAAGGAAAGAAGGTATCTTCTTTCCTTTTTACTATAGTTGCTCAAATTCATTATTACTTATACCGATTAGTTATGTACTATTGGTGAATACCGATTTCTAATAGCTCAGTAAATGCATTAGTATGAATAGGTTTACTGTAATAGTAACCTTGAATAAACTGACATTTATTTTTTTGAAGGAAATTTACGTGTTCTTTCGTTTCTACGCCTTCAGCAATGACAGACATTCCTAATGTATTTGCTAATGTGATGATTGTTTTAATGATTTCCATTCCATCTTCACACGTTTCAGACATTGTAATAAATTCTCTTGGGATTTTTAACGTATCGATTGGATATAAAGGTAAGTAGGCTAGGGAAGAATAGCCTGTACCAAAGTCGTCGATTGAAATGTGAATCCCTAAACTTTTTAGTGTACGCAGTTTTATCAATGTTTCTCTCTCATCCATCATTGCAATTCGTTCTGTTAATTCTAGATCAAGGGAACTTGCTGGTAAGCCTGTAGTTGCTAAAGCAGAAGAAATAGATTTTACAAAGCCGTCTTGTTCAAATTCTTTAGCAGATAAATTTACCCCTATTTTTAAATGCGAATATCCGAGTGCGTGCCAACGTTTCATTTGCTCACAAGCCTGCTGTAATGTCCATTTTCCTATTGGAATAATTTGTAGTGTTTCTTCTGCAATCGGAATAAACTCGTATGGAGAAATAACACCTAATTCAGGATGATTCCACCTGATTAAAGCTTCTGCACCGATAATTTTATTAGATTCACTATCAACTTGAGGTTGATACAAAAGGAACAATTCTTCATTTTGTATTGCGTTTGGTAAATCTTTTTCTAATCGTAATCGTCTTTCGATTTTTTTAGCGATTACATCGTCATAAATAGAGACAGAGTTGAGCTCTTTTGCCTTTGCATCATACATTGCAACATTAGCGTTTTTCAGAAGTGTAGCGGTATCGATTCCGGAATGTGGATAAATGGAGATACCGATACTCAGTGATAAAGTTAATTTATGCTCATGTATGACAAACGGCTTTTCCATGCTTTCAAATAATTGGTTACATAACTCGAATAAGGAATCTTCGTCAGTATAGTTTTCAATTAAGATTGTAAACTCATCACCACCGATTCTTGACAGATGAGTATGTGATGGAAGACATGATTGGAAACGTTTTGCTACTTCTTCTAATATGTAATCACCTGACGAATGTCCAAGTGTATCGTTAATTACTTTAAAGCGATCTAAATCTAAATATAATAATGCAAACTCACTTTGTGTTGTTTGAGCATTTTTTATAAATTTTCTTAGCTTCCTATGGAAAAAGGATCGATTCCCAATTTTCGTTACAGTATCGTGGAATGCTAAATATTTTATTTCTTCTTGTTGTTTTTTTAGTGCGGTAATATCCTTTACCATAATATAGCTTCCTGAAATTTGTCCATCTATCATAATAGGAACGATGGTAACGTATAAAAAATAAGTAAAGCCATCTTTATATTGAGAACTAAGTTGTAAGGATGCTGATTCTTGTTGTTTAACTTTTTCTAATGCAGATATCAGTTTATGTTTATCTGCATCTAAAATAATAGAAAAACATGTCTCACCAAGTAACTCGTTCGTTGGTGCTCCAAGTAGTATGCTTCCTGCTTTATTTACATTTAAGAATATTCCATTTAAATCAATCGTAAAAATGGGATCAGGATGATATTCATATAATGATTTGAATTTTTGTTGTTTCTGAGATAGGGCCTCTGATTTATGGACTAAATCAGAAGTTCTTAAAGTAACTTTTTCTTCTAGTTGAGCATTAAATACTTGTAAACGTTTTGTTAGGGTGTCGTTTTGCATACGCACAATAGAATGGCGAATAAGTACGAAAACAAAAGCGATACAATTTCCTGTAATGAGAGTTGAAGATGATGTTTGTTCTTTTAACGTAAACCCGATTAGTATTGCAACAGCAAGATAGGGAAATACGACTAAAACTTTCTTTCCTAGTATAGGGTTTACAATGAAATAATTTTTATGGCTATTATCATCTTCTGAAATAGACCCAGCTATTGCGATAAGCAATATAGGTATTCTATATAAAAGACGTAAAAATGTTATAGTGTCAGTTGATAAATGGGTATTTAAGTAAAAATAAATATAGTTAAAAGTTGCAGAACTAATTAATACAAAAATAAAGATATAAATTTTCCGCTTGGACTTAAAAATTGTTGGGCGGAAAAAGAGACTAACACCTAGTAGAAGAAATAATAGATCTGCAATTGGATATAGAAATGAAAGGAAAATATCTGCGAGTGAAAGTGAGAATATATTTAAATTTGGCTGATTAAATAAATACCATTCTAATGTGAATATGGAAGTAAGTACTATACATATATCACAAATAAAGAAAGCTTTTTCCCATTTATTGCATTCTTTTAAGATCTTATAGCAAAAAGCGATAAGGCAGAAGAATAGAAAAAACATGTAAAATACATCAGAAATAGTAAAATGATGTATTGGAAGTTCGAAAAAGGTATCTTGATACGTATATACTACTTTTCCTAATAAAAAACTACCAATTGCAATTGTAATACATATCCAAAAAGGATTTGAACTAACTTTTTTAGAGTATATAGAGTAAATTAGCGATATAAATGTAATGACTTCAACGATGAGTGAAGCGAAGCGTACATTGAAATTTGAAAAATTAGTAGGGAATAGAAAGAGAAACATAAAATAGATTGAATAGCATATTAATGTTGTGATTAATATACATAGCTGTAAATTTTTATTTAATTTCAAAAAAATCACCTTCTTTAAGTATGTACTATATTCGTAATATCTATACATAATAATATTACTTAAGGATTGTATCAGATTTCCTTATAAAAAGCATGCTTATAAGGAAAAAATGAAGAATGTAATACTTCTTAAAATTGAAAAAGTATTGAGTTCAATGATTTTTCAATTTATAAGGAATGCAGATAGAATTTGTATATTTAGTCATCCTTTAGATTTTAAAGGTTTTTTAGTGATTTGCAAGCGGAGATGTAAAATTGCATATAAAGTGATGGGAACTTCTCTCTAGATGAGGGGAGTTTTTCGTTATTAAAGTGTATTAAGTAAGACCTTTGTATGTACCTATTCTCATACTAATGAGGGATTAAAGAAACGTGTTGATTATATACAATAATATGTAATACAGTAATTGATTTTTAATATGGAGGGAAAATCACGATGAAATGGGTGAAGTTTAGAATAGCACGTCCAACTGATAAATTTGAAGAGGTTATTGCATTCTATGAAGAAGGATTAGGTTTAAAACGTATAGGTGAGTTTTATGATCATGATGGTTATGATGGAGTCATGTTTGGTCTACCGGATGAAGAATATCATTTAGAATTTACAAGACATATAGATGGAAGCCCATGTCCAGCCCCAACAAAAGATAATTTACTTGTGTTTTATATAAGAGAATATAATGAAATAGAAAAAGTGAGTAAAAGGCTGCATGCAATGGGATATGATGAAGTAGAACCAGAAAATCCATATTGGAAAGAAAAGGGGATTACTATAGAGGACCCAGATGGTTGGAGAATTGTATTGATGCAAATAGAAGAATGAGGCTAGAGAAGTTTCGAATTTTGATAGAGTTAGTGGATTATTGTTAGTATGTCCTGTTGTTGTAGCGCAACGAGAAAAAAGGCTTCTCCCAGATAAACAGGTAATTGTAAGAGAGGAAGAATTTTTAAATACGCTTACTTCAACCGAAAGGGAAGAATTTTGTGAGCTAGCAGTGGTTGCGAATGAGTATACATATAAGCGTTTCAAAGAAAAAATTAAGCCAGGGCTAGATATTGCTAATGATGGGTTTATTGAAAGATTACAAAAGAATTACTCTCTTACTTTGGACTTCCAGCATAAAAAATATGAGAAACCCGTTCTTTTATTAGTTGGAAGACAAGATACATCGGTAGGTTATCAAGATATTGTAGGAATCATTGAAGATTACCCAAGAGCGACATTAGCGGTATTAGATATGGCGGGACATAATTTACAAATCGAACAGCCTGAATTATTTGAGAGTTTAGTTTCGGAGTGGGTTAGACGAACTGCTCAGCAGAGTTCATAAAAAAGAATAAATTAATATTTTGATTGTATTCAAGTTTTGATACAGAAAAGATTAAAGTAAGTAATTAACTTATAAAAATTTTCAAGGAGGAATTATGAATACATATATCTATATGGTTAGGCATGGTGAATCACCAAAATTAGAAGGAGATGAAAGAACACGTGGATTAACTGAGAAGGGAATTTTAGATGCTCATAGAGTAACTGAGATATTAGAAACAGAGGGAATTGATACTTTCATTTCAAGTCCGTATAAGAGGGCTATGTTAACGATAGAAAGGTCAGCTAATTACCATGAAAAAGAAATAGTAGTATATGAAAATCTCAAAGAGTGTAGGTTTTTAAGTGAGGATAAGATTATATCAGATAAGGAAGTGTATCCACTCGTAAAGAAGATGTTCTCTAATCCAGATTTCACACTAACTGGAGGAGAATCGTATGTGGATTGTCAGAGAAGAGTAGTGAAAATATTAAAAGAAATATTAATGGATTTTCAAGGACATAAAATTGTAGTTGGTACACATGGGTTTGTAATGACACTAATGATGAACTATTTTGATAACCAATATGGGCTTGAATTTTTAATGAATACATCAAAACCAGACCTATATAAGTTAGAATTTAAAGACGAGCAATTAATAAATGTAGAGAGATTATGGAGAGAAGAATGAAATGGGATATATGGAGTGTGTGTTAAAAGTTACTTTTAACACACACTCTTTTTTTGAAGAGAAAGCATCTTTATCAACTATTTTTAGAATGTTAAATCAATAAATAATTATTCAGTTTTTGAATAGTTTATTGAGAAATTGGTTTAGGGAAACAATTTTAAATGTGACAAAACTCCAAACGCTGGATTTATATTCAATAGGAGAAAAAAATGTAGAATTTTGTCTTGTTGTACGTGTTTACTTTTCATTTCGTTACATATAGGCTTTGTGGTGTAGGGGGGAGAAATCGCCTTTACACTAAAATTATAAGGGGGTCATTGTGATGAAAAAAATGAAAAAATTTGCAGGAGTAGCTCTAGCGGGTTCAATTGGATTAAGTGGACTACTATTTTTAGAACCAAGTGTAAGTACTGCAGAAACACCACAAGCGAAAGAGGAGAAGTTCAATACTATTAATGTAGCGATGAATCAAAGTGAATCTTATTTATTGAGTGGTAGAAGTATTGATATTCTTTCAGGAGATAAAGAAGCGGTACAATTAAGTAATTATACAGTTCAGTTCAATAAACCAGGTAAGTATGTTATTAGAGTAAATGGTTGTATTTATAATGATGTATATACTTTTATTGTGAATGAGTAGTATATGCTTTTGATGTTTAATTAAATATATATTATCGGATGAAAAAAGAAACACCCTATTTGCGGTGGGAATCGTAAATAGGGTGAATTATTTGTAAGAAAGTTAATGAAAAGAGTAATTGGTATTAAGTTATGTTTTATATATTTTCATTAATTCGCTCTTTGTTTTTGTTATGTAAAATATGTAAGAGTGCTTGAAATACCTTAAATGAATGCTGGAATATTGGACTTTGAATAAAAGTGTATAGAAAAGTTACGATAAAAATAGGACCTCCTAGCATGTATCCAATGACTAGTACAAAGCATTCTACAATGATTCGAGCACGACTAATAGATAACCCAGTTTTGTCAGAAATAGTAAGCATGAATCCATCGCGAGGTCCAGCACCAATCCCAGCCGCAACGTACATACCGCCCCCAATTCCTGTAATTGCGATACCAGAAAATAAAATGAGTAAGTTTATCCATAAATAATCACTAGCGTTTGGAAGGATGTTTGATCGTAAGAAAAAGTCCATAATAGGACCGATAAGTAGTGCATTTAAAAATGTACCTACGTTTATATATTTTGGATCTACTAATAAAGAGATAAGAACGAGGCATAACCCACATATGACACTCCAAGTACCAAGTGTCCATCCGAATCGTTCATAGAGAGCCATATTTAATACTTCCCAAGGGTGTAAACCGAGGAATTTAACTTTGACTGCGAGAGCATTTCCAAGTCCAAAAAAAATTAATCCTAGGAAAAAAAGAAAATAGCGAAAGAGAGTTAGCCTCATCTTTAAAACCTCCCAATATATAATGATGTATATTACATGTTTGAATTTTAATGTACAAATATTATGTCTTTTTATGATTTATTAAAAATGTAAATGGATATATATTTTCACAGTCAAAAAAGTTAAAATATTTCGTTTTAAGGATTATAATGGAGAAAGAAACAGAAAAGGGAGTGAACGAACTTGAAACAAGAACTTATTGAAAGATTTACGAGATATGTAAAAATTGATACCCAATCAAATGAAGAAAGTCATACAGTACCAACAACACCTGGACAAATTGAATTTGGTAAGTTATTAGTGGAAGAGTTAAAAGAGATTGGATTATCAGAAGTGACGATGGATGATAATGGTTACGTAATGGCAACATTACCTGCAAATACAGATAAAGATGTTCCTGTAATCGGCTTTTTAGCGCATTTAGACACAGCAACAGATTTTACAGGGAAAAACGTAAAACCACAAATTCATGAAAATTTTGATGGTAATGCGATTACGTTAAATGAAGAATTAAATGTTGTGTTAACACCTGAACAGTTCCCGGAATTACCATCATATAAAGGACATACAATTATTACAACTGATGGTACAACACTTCTTGGAGCAGATGATAAAGCTGGTCTTACAGAAATCATGGTCGCAATGAACTATTTAATACATAATCCGCAAATTAAGCATGGGAAAATAAGAGTAGCATTTACACCGGATGAAGAAATTGGTCGTGGACCAGCGCATTTTGATGTAGAAGCGTTTGGTGCATCGTTTGCTTATACGATGGACGGAGGTCCATTAGGTGGTTTAGAATATGAGAGTTTTAACGCTGCAAGCGCTAAATTAACTTTTAAAGGGACAAATACACATCCTGGAACAGCGAAAAACAAAATGCGTAACGCAAGTAAACTTGCTATGGAATTCGATAGACAGTTGCCAGTAGAAGAGGCGCCAGAATATACAGAGGGATATGAAGGTTTTTATCATTTACTTTCTTTAAATGGTGACGTCGAGCAAAGTAAAGCTTACTATATTATCCGAGATTTTGATCGTAATCATTTTGAAGCGCGTAAAAATAACATTAAAGATATTGTGAAAAACATGCAAGAGAAGTACGGCGAAAATGCGATTGTTTTAGAGATGAATGATCAGTACTATAACATGCTTGAAAAAATTGAACCAGTGCGAGAAATTGTTGATATTGCATATGAAGCGATGAAAAGTTTAAATATCGAACCGAACATCCATCCAATTCGTGGTGGAACAGATGGATCACAATTATCGTATATGGGATTACCAACGCCAAATATTTTTACCGGTGGTGAAAACTATCACGGTAAATTTGAGTATGTTTCGGTAGATACTATGGAAAAAGCTGTTCAAGTAATTGTAGAAATCGCAAGACGATTTGAAGAACAAGCTTAAAAAGAGAACCAAGTAGTAATGAAGTGCTACTTGGTTCTTTTCTATAGTAAAACATACAAAGTGAAACTTGTTACAGGACGTTTGTAAAAGGGGGAAATGGTATGAGTGAAAATCAGTTTCATGGTTATATAGGGACATATACAAAAGCAGAGAGTAAGGGGATTTATAAATTTCTACTTGATACGAACATCGGAAAAATTAAAGGGGTCGAATTAGCAGCTCATATAGGAAGCCCGACGTATGTAACGATTAGTCATAACAACGAGTACCTTTATTCTGTTGCGAAAGATAATGGGTTAGGTGGAATTGCTAGTTTTTCCATTCATAATAAATCCGGTAATCTAAATTCGATTAACATGCAAGTTTTAGAAGGGGTATCGCCGTGCTATGTAAGTGTGAATCGGGAGAATAGTATAGTAGTAGCAGCGAATTATCATAAAGGAACAGTTGAATCTTATATAGTGAAAAAGGGTAGTGGAAGTATAAATACTGCTACGACAATTGTAGAACATAAAGGTTCAGGACTGAATAAGGAAAGACAAGAAAAGGCGCATGCTCATTATGCGAATTTTACTCCTGATGAAAAATATGTAGTAGCAGTTGATTTAGGAATAGACAAGGTGATTACATATAAAGAAAGTGACGGAGGATTAATGGAAGCTGCTTGTTTATCTGTTAAACCTGGTAGCGGTCCGAGACATCTTGTATTCCATCCCAATAAACATCTTGCATACGTTATGACGGAACTAAGTTCAGAGATTATTGTACTGCAATATGATGCACATAGTGGTAGTTTTAAAGAAAAACAATATATCTCTACATTACCTGAAGATTATAGTGAAGAAAGTTATGGAAGTGCAATTTATATCTCTTCAGATGGCAAATTTGTTTACGCAGCAAATAGAGGGCATAATAGTATCGCAGTTTTCCGAGTAAATGAGCATAATGGAGAGCTAACTTTTATTGAAACAGTATCGACAGAAGGAGATTGGCCACGGGACTTTTCTTTAGATCCGGATGGGAAATTTTTAATTGCAGCGAATGAAAGATCTAATACTTTGACTTTATTTGCTAGGGATGAAATGGCAGGGGAGCTAACGCTTGTACAGACGGACGTAAATGTTCCAGAGCCAGTATGTGTGAAGTTTTTACATGTGAAAAAATAGATAGGTTTCCCTATCTATTTTTTATTAGGAAATTTTAATATAACACCCGCCACAAATAAAAAGTCGTGTAAGACTCCCAATTTGTCCAATTTGATGCAAATTCTTTTATTTCATTTTTAGTCGGTTTCTTTTCGGAACCTGTTATAAATTTAATTGCATTATGCAAACCAACATCATCAATTGGAAAAGCTGAAGGGAATCGTAAACAACGCATCAAAACATAGTGAGCTGTCCATGGCCCTATACCGCGAATGCTAGTTAATTGTTTTTCAGCTTGCTTCACATCTTGTATTTGTAATAGAGATTCTTTTGATAATTTACCTTCTGTAATGAGCTGCGCGACGTCAATTAAGTATTCGCACTTTCTTGTAGTCATTTTTAATGTTGCGAGATCTTCTACATCTAAATTTGCTATTACTTCAGGTGATGGGAATATCCAATGTTTTCTACCGTTCCAATCTACATAATCGCCAAAATTTTCGACTAATCTTCTTTTTAGAGTATAGGCATATGTGAGGTTGATTTGTTGACCTAGAATCCCCCAGCATAGTGCTTCAAATAAATCCGGAATTCCCAAAGTACGAAGACCGTAAAATTCTTTAATGGGTTTTTGAAGGAGTGGGTCGTGTTTAGCTAATTTATAGAAGGGAGCTAAATCAGTAGTTAAATCAAACCACTCTTTTACATAGTTAGATACGGCATCGTGTGCCCATTTTTCAGAGACATATGATTCTCCTAAAAAACGTATTTGAATATTACTATCGGCATTCAAACCAATTTCAACTAATGGATTTATGTTTTGAACAGGAATGACTTTATAGATTTTATTGTTTTCAATATGAAACATACATTCATTTTTAGAACGTGATAGATAGCGTAAGTTTTCTTGAAAACTAAATTCTTTTGGAACGACTAAAGACAATATTTCATTACAACCCTCTGTCATATTTACTCCTCCCGAAGCGCTTCTAATTTGAGCAATTCTTTTTTCATTTCTAAACCACCTCTAAAACCGGTAAGTTTACCATTTTTCCCAATAACGCGGTGACAAGGAATAGTGATAAGCAGAGGATTTGCCCCAACGGCAGTCCCAACTGCACGTACAGCGTTAGGTTTTTGAATTCTTTCCGCAATCTCTGAATAAGAATGTGCCTCCCCATAAGGAATTTCACGTACTGTATTCCAAACAGCTAATTGAAATGCAGTTCCGTAAACATCGATAGGAATTGTAAAGGTTTCTAGTTTGGTTTCCAAATACTCGATAAGTTCTTTTGTATATGTTTGCAGATGATCTGGATTTTGGATGAATGTATGTTGTGGCAGTTTTTTGCTAGCCCACGTATTTAGTTCTTCAAAAGTTTCATTTTGCGATCCGATGAAGCATAATCCATTTGAAGTAGCTGCAATATGCATACGCCAATGTTTATGAATAAGCAATGTCCAATATATAGTTTTATTTTCATATGGTTTCATTATTTCATACCTCTTTTATTCCGTTCTTTTTTCGATATTCAGTAGGGGTAAATCCTGTCTTCTTTTTAAATAAAGTCGCGAAATACTCCGGATTTTCTATCCCGACATCAGTACTAATTTCCATAATGGATTGATTTGTATGTGAAAGGTATTCTGTCGCTTTTTTAATTCTGAATTGCTGTATATATTCTATTGGACTAATCCCTACAATTTTCTTGAAAGTGCGTTGTAGATGATAAGGGCTACCATGGCATATTTCTGCGAGTAAGTCGAGGGTTAACACGTCACAATAATGTTTTTGGATATATTCTTTAATTTGCTCTACCCATTCTTCATTAGGTAAAGTTAGCCCGTTTGGTTTACAACGTTTACACGGACGAAAATTTTCATGTAATGCTTGCTCTGCCTTAAGAAAAATACGTACATTGTTTTTATTCGGTATTCTCGATTTACATGATGGTCGGCAAAAAATACCGGTTGATTTTACAGCGTAAAAGAATTTGTCATCATATGTGGAGTCATTATGAATAATTGCTTGCCAATACTCATTTGTTACTGTGAACTCTTCATTATGCACAGAACATCACCTCTGGCATTAGTATAACCTGAATAAAGTACGTATGTACGTATTTACGAATGTAAGAGCAAGATTACAAAGATGAAACTATGATAGGGTATCTATTTTGTGTTAGCATGAAAATTGAAAATGCACATCAAGAGGAGGAACATAGATGAAGTTGATTTCATGGAATGTAAATGGTTTGCGAGCAGTTATTGCAAAAGGTGGATTTCTAGAATATCTAGAAGAATCTAATGCAGATATATTTTGTTTACAGGAAATTAAATTACAAAGTGGACAAATTGATTTAAATCCCGAGGGATATTATACATATTGGAATTATGCTGTGAAAAAAGGCTACTCAGGAACGGCTATTTTCACGAAAAAAGAACCGATTTCTGTTACATATGGTTTAGGGATTGAAGAGCATGATCAAGAAGGACGAGTTATTACGTTAGAATTTGATGATTTTTATATGATAACGCTGTATACACTAAATTCTAAACGAGGATTAGAACGTTTAGATTACAGAATGGAATGGGAAGATGATTTCAGGGCCTATATTAAGCGATTAGATGAAAAGAAACCAGTTATTTTTTGTGGAGATTTAAATGTTGCCCATAAAGAAGTAGATTTAAAAAATCCGAAAAGTAATCGGAAAAATCCTGGTTTTTCGGATGAAGAAAGAGAGAAATTTACATGTGTTTTAGAGGCGGGATTCATTGATACGTATCGCTATCTTTATCCCGATCAAGAAGGAGCGTACTCATGGTGGTCATACCGTATGGGTGCAAGAGCGAAAAATATCGGTTGGCGTTTAGACTACTTTGTGATTTCTGAAAGGCTAAAACATAAAATTACCGATGCGAAAATTAATAGTGAAGTGATGGGATCGGACCATTGTCCAGTTGAATTACATATAGATTTCTAAAAAAAGAAGTATCTTCCTGAAAAAAGGAGATACTTCTTTTTTGTTCAGTTTGTTAAAATTTTTCAAATCATTCTTGAAATAATCTGATATTAAATATATACTTAATAACGATAATCATTATCACTGGTAGTGATTATCGTGGGATGAGGGTTGTAAAGAATTTAATACTAGGGGAAGTGAACGAGAATGGCTCTCCATTTTACGTAGATTTATTAATGATGTGAAATATAGATGAGGATTATGTTTCATATAATTAAGTTTCATTGTTGAAATAATATATTTGAAGATTTCGAGAGGAGATATATAAAGATGAACAAGAAGTTATTTACATTAGGGATGGTTACAGTTTTAAGTGTTGGTTTAGCAGCATGTAATAGTGCAGACAAAACTTCTGGGGAACAAAAACAACAGACAAAGGCTACGGAAACGAAAAAAGACGAAAAGCGAAAGATTACATATTTAGGTAAAGAATATACAGTACCAGCAAAAGTAGATAAAATTGCGACAGCTAGTTTAGAGTCAATGGAAGATGCGGCAGTACTTGGAATTAAACCGGTAGGTGCAATTACGGTTGGTGGGAAATTACCAGGGAACGTTGCAAAAGATTTAGAAGGTGCGAAATCTGTCGGTGAGAAAATGGAACCCAACTTTGAAACATTACTTCAATTAAAACCTGATGTTATTACATCAAGTACGAAATTCCCAGCAGAAGCGGCTGAGAAATTTACGAAGGTAGCTCCAACAATCCCAATATCACATGTTTCTACAGATTGGGAAGAAAACTTAAAATTAATGGGAGAACTATCTGGTAAAAAAGACAAAGCAGAAAAAATTATTAAGGATTATAAAGCAGACGCTGAAAAAGCGAAAGCAAAAATTGGAGATAAGTTAAAAGATAAAAAGGTACTTGTAATAAGATTAAGAGCGAATACATTATTCGTTTATCCAGAAGGAGTATACTTCAACCCTGTAATTTATAAAGACCTTGGATTAACTGCTCCAGAACAACTTAAAAATGTAAAAGCGCAAGAGAAACTCTCTTTAGAACAACTGGCTCAAATAAATCCAGATTACGTATTTTTACAATATGAAGCAAGTGAAAATAATAAACCGAAAGTACTAGAAGAAATAGAAAGTAATCCAATTTGGCAAAGTGTAAATGCTGTAAAAGAGAAGAAAGTATTTGTAAATACTGTAGATCCTATTGCACAAGGTGGTACTGCTTGGAGTAAAACAGTATTTTTAAAAGAAGCAGTGAAAAATTTGACTAAATAATAAAATTAGTAAGGTGCGTTGAATGATATGCGGAAAATAAATTCACTTCCAATGATAATTTTATGCTTAGCACCCATATGTATTTTACTTACTGTTATTTTATCTATCTTATATGGGACAAAGAATATCGATTTTGAAACGACGTGGAATGCATTGTTTCATTTTGATTCGAGTAATGTAAATCATAATATTATTGTTACATCTCGTTTACCAAGGGTAATTGGAGCTCTTTTAGTTGGAGCTTTTCTAGCCATATCAGGAGCACTTATGCAGGGGATGACAAGGAATTATCTTGCATCCCCTTCTATTATGGGTGTGACGGATGGTTCTGCTTTTGTTATTACAATGTGTATGGTATTCCTTCCGGGAATGTCTTCAGTCAACATGATTTTATGTTCTATGCTGGGTTCAGCATTAGGTGCGGGAATTGTTTTTGGATTTGGTTCACTGCTTAGAAACGGATTGTCACCTGTAAGATTAGCAATTATAGGAACCGTGATAGGGACATTCTTAAGTAGTCTTTCTGCCGCAATTGCTTCTTATTTTCAAGTCTCTCAAAATATTAGTTTTTGGTACAACGCGAAATTAGATCAAGTAGATCCCAATATACTTAAATTAGCAATTCCTTTTGGTATAGTTGGTATTATTTTAGCACTTCTCATTTCAAAATCTATTACAATCCTTTCACTGGGAGAAGAAGTGTCTATTAATTTAGGGCAGCGTACGAAAATTATAAAAGTGACTGCAATTTTATCTGTTGTATTTCTGACTGGTACAGCAGTTGCTTTAGTAGGAAAAATAGGTTTTGTAGGACTAATTATTCCTCATATTACCCGCTTTTTAATCGGTGTAGATTATAAATGGATTGTGCCTTGTGCTGGAGTAATTGGTGGTGTGTTTCTTGCTTTATGTGATGTGTTAAGCAGATTTGTAAACTATCCATTTGAAACACCAATAGGCGTTGTTACGTCTCTAATTGGAATTCCTTTCTTCCTTTATTTAATTCGTACAAGAGGGGGAGAGAGACATGCTTAAAGGCTCAAATCAGCGTTTTGTAATGACTATGGGGACTATTATACTTTTAATTTTATGTACCATTTATATTAGCTTAACGAATGGTACATTTGATATTACAATTATGGACGTCTTTCGAACAATTTTTCGGATTGATCCAGTCCCAGAACATGATTTAGTTATATTTGATTTTAGACTGCCGCGAATCATAATTGCTGGCCTAGTAGGATTAGGTCTAGGGATAGCTGGCGCTGTTATTCAAGGGATTACGAGAAATGGTTTAGCAGATCCGGGTATTTTAGGAGTAAATGCTGGTGCAGGAACTGCAATCGTAATTTTTATGTTCTTTTTCCAAGGACAAATAAAGAGTACGGATTGGATTTCTATAATGATGATGCCGATGTTTGGCTTAGTTGGAGGGTTAGGCGCGGCTATATTAATTTATATATTTTCTTGGCGAAATGGAAAGTTAGATTCACAGCGTCTGTTACTAACAGGGATCGCAATAGGGTCAGGTTTCGGAGCGCTTTCTATGTATTTATCATTGAAAATGAAAGCAACTGACTTTGAAATGGCAGCTGTCTGGGTTTCAGGTAGCATATATAATGCAAACTGGAAATACATTATTGCAATGTTGCCATGGCTTATTATATTAATTCCAATTATAAAAAAGAAAGCTTATTTGCTAGATTTATTTCAATTGGAAGAAACGAGTATTACAAGTCTAGGTGTTTCAGTAGAAAGAGAGAAGTCTATTCTATTATTAAGCAGTATTGGACTTGTAAGTGCATGTGTTGCTGTTTCAGGAAGTATTGGATTTATTGGTCTAATGGCGCCACATATAGCCAAAAGACTTGTTGGCATTCAACATAAATATGTAATTCCTACATGCGGAGTAATTGGGATGTTGCTTGTAATTGCTTCAGATTTTATCGCAAAAACAATTTTTATGCCTGCAGAATTGCCTGTAGGGATTGTTATTGCTATTGTCGGTGTACCGTATTTCTTATATTTACTTTATAAGGCGAAAGCGTAAGAGGAGGAAACATAAGTGAATATTTTAAGTGCAAAAAACTTGGAAGCAAATTATGAAAAACTTACAGTGTTTCGCGATTTAAATGTGGAAATACAAAAGGGAAAAGTAACGACAATTATAGGTCCAAATGGATGCGGAAAATCGACATTATTAAAAACGATGGGAAGAATTTTAAAACAAAAAAGCGGTAAAGTATATTTACAAGGACAAGATTTAAATACGATTTCAACGAAAGAAATCGCGAAACAGTTAGCTTTGCTTCCGCAAAACCCGATTGCCCCGGGAGAGATTAAGGTAGAAGAGTTGGTTTCTTATGGGCGTTATCCACATCGTAATAACGTGAATAAGTTAACTTCAAAAGATAAAGAAATGATTGATTGGGCATTAGATATTACCAAAACATCAGCGTTTCGAACGAGACAAATTGCGAATTTATCAGGTGGACAAAGACAAAAAGTATGGCTAGCAATGGCCTTAGCGCAAGAGACGGAAGTTTTATTATTAGATGAGCCAACGACATACCTTGATATGTCACACCAATTAGATGTACTGCAAATCGTTGAGAAACTGAATAAAGAACATAATTGTACGGTCGTAATGGTATTACATGATATTAACCACGCAGCTAGATTTTCAGATAAAATTATCGCAATGAAAGAAGGAAACATTATTACAACTGGTAGTCCTATAGAAATTATTACAAACGAGGTGCTAAAAGAGGTATTTCATATCGATGCGCGTGTCATGATAGATCCATATAACGGAGCTCCCGTTTGCTTCGGTTATGATAGTGTATTTCAAGAGGAAAAAGTAGAGATGTATGTAACGAGTTAAGGGGGGATGTGCATAATGAATACTGCTATTGAAAAACAACAAATTATTGTATCTAATACCGAACAGTGGAAAATGTATTCGACATTAGAGAATCGTGAGTATCAAATTCATATTTCAAAACCGAAGCAGCCAGCACCGGATTCTGGTTATCCTATTATATATGTATTAGATGGGAACGCCTTTTTCCAAACGTTCCATGAAGCTATTAAAATACAATCGGTAAGAGCAGAAAAAACAGGTGTGTCACCAGCAATTATAGTAGGTATTGGTTATCCAATTGAAGGCGCATTTTCAGGAGAAGAAAGATGTTATGATCTTACACCTGTCGTAATTTCAAAAGATGCCCCGTTAAAACCGGACGGTAAACCGTGGCCTAAAACAGGGGGAGCACATAACTTCTTTACTTTTATTGAAGAAGAATTGAAACCACAAATTGAAAAGGAATTTGAGATTGATAAAGGAAAGCAAACGTTATTTGGACATTCTTTAGGTGGTCTATTTGCTTTACATATACTATTCGCAAGCGTAAATGCCTTTCAAAATTATTTTATAAGTAGTCCATCTATTTGGTGGAATAACCAATCCGTGCTTGAAAAAGAAAAGAATCTTATAAATGAATTAAACAATGCTAAGGTTGAAACGGGAGTATTCCTTACAGTTGGGTCATTGGAACGAGAGCATATGGTTGTAGGTGCAAACGAATTATCAGAGCGCCTTCTCCAAGTAAAACACGATCAGTTTAGATTTATGTTTTATGAAGCTGAAGGGGAGAATCATGCATCTGTTGTGCCGACATCTTTAAGTAAAGGGTTAAGATTTATTAGTCAGTTGTAGAATAATCGATAATAGCACAAAAAGAATCCCATAGTATGTGGGATTCTTTTTGTTGTATAAACATATTTAAGGTATAAACGATAAACATTCAAATAAACATTTGAATGTTTATCGTTTATAAGGTATACTACATACATAATCAAATATGTATTTGAATAAGAGGTGTTACATATGAAGGAAGAACATTGTGAACTTTGTTATCATGATGAGCAAAAAGTAAAACATGCAAGTGATATGTTAGAGAAAGAAAATATAAGTAGTGTAGCGAAAATGTTTAAGGCACTTGCAGATGAAACACGTTTGAAAATTGCTTATGCGTTGTATACGGAAAAAGAGCTTTGCGTACGTGATGTCGCAAGTATTATTCATAGTAGTATTGCAACAGCTTCACATCACTTAAGGCTATTACAAACGATAGGATTAGCGAAAAAGCGTAAAGAGGGGAAACTTGTTTTTTATTCATTAGATGATTCTCACGTAAATGGATTAATTGAATTAGCGTTTAGTCATAGTAGTGAACTGAATAAGAAAGAACTTGATATGTAATCATGCATTTTCATAAAGATACTTCTTTATGAAAATGCAACTTTAAAAGGAGAGGAGATAATAAGTATGGTAAAGCTAGTTTTAATACGGCACGGACAAAGTGAATGGAATGTTGAAAATCGGTTTACAGGTTGGACGGATGTTGATTTATCCAATAAAGGTTTGGAAGAAGCAAGAGAAGCCGGAGTAATGCTGAAAGCTAATGGTTTCTCATTTGATATAGCATATACATCTGTTTTGAGAAGAGCGATGCGTACTTTATGGATTACTCTCGAAGAAATGGATTTGATGTGGATACCTGTTCATAAAACATGGAAATTAAATGAGCGTCATTACGGTGCGCTTCAAGGATTAAACAAGGAAGAAACAGCGAGAAAATATGGTGATGAACAAGTAACTTTATGGAGACGTTCAACAAATGTACGCCCACCATCACTTACAAAAGATGACAAAAGATATGAAGCGGCACATCCGAAATATAGAGATTTAAAAGATCATGAGTTTCCTCTTACAGAAGATCTAGAAGATACAGAGAAACGAGTTGTTTCATATTGGGATGAAGAGATAGCTCCTAATGTAAAAGCTGGTAAACAAGTAATTATTGCAGCACATGGAAATACAATACGTGCTTTAGTAAAACATTTAGATCAAATTTCAGATGAAGATATAGAGAATGTAAACATTCCAACAGGAACACCATTGGTTTATGAATTGGATAACGATTTAAAACCGATAGACCATTATTATTTGAATAGGGAAATTTGTATAAAATAAACACTTTAATATACCCTACCGATGTATTGTATATTTATAATGGAGGTGATTTATATTGTTACATTATACGGTCGTAAATAAAAAGAATTGTGAGTCATGTGGATTATGTACTTCTATAGCACCTGATATATATCAATTAGATGGAAGAGGGAAATCATTTAGTGCATTAGATAATAATCAAGGAATAATGGGAATCCCAAAAACTTTCTTGAAAGCAATGTTGGCGGCAAGTGACGGCTGTCCAACAAGTTCGATTCAGGTAAGAAAAGAGCCATTTATAAATAAGTGAAAATTCAATAGAGGAATTATTAAAGACAAAACAAAATTAAAAGGAGGAATTTATATGGGACATCATCACGGTCACCAACATCATGGACATACTCACGGGCATTCGCATGGACATCATCATTTTGAGGAGAGCAGGAAAGGGAATAGAAAAGGGTTAATTACAGCTTTAGTAATTACAGCAACTATTATGTTCCTTGAATTTTTTGGAGGACTAGTTACAAATAGTTTGGCCTTATTATCTGATTCAGGACATATGTTAAGTGATACAAGTTCATTATTATTAAGTTTAATTGCAATAGGACTTGCAGCTAGAACGGTTACTTCTACAAAAACATATGGATATTATCGTTTTGAAATATTAGCAGCATTAATTAATGGAATTACATTATTTGTTGTAGCAGGGCTTATCGTATGGGAAGCAATTGGTCGTTTTTTTGAACCACCAACTGTAGCAAGTGGCCCAATGATGTTAATCGCATCAATTGGTTTACTAGCAAATTTAATTAGTGCATGGGCGCTCATGAGACAAGGTGATGTAAAAAATAACGTGAATTTACGTAGCGCATATTTACATGTTCTTGGGGATGCTTTAGGATCAGTTGGCGCATTAGTAGCTGGTGTACTTATGTCATTATTCTCATGGTATATTGCAGATCCAATTATTTCAGTAGTTGTAGCTCTATTGATTTTAAAGAGTGCATGGGGAGTAACAAAACATTCCATTCATATACTTATGGAGGGTACACCTGTTTCAATTGAAATAGAACAAGTTAAGAAAGCTATTAAAGGAGTAAAAGGTGTACGTGATATACACGATCTTCATATTTGGACAATTACATCTGGATTAGATGCATTAAGCGTCCATGTAATGATTGATAAAAAACAAGATGATCAAGAAGTCCTTCAAAATATTATTAATATCTTAAAGCAAGAGTTCCATATTGAACATGCTACAATTCAAATTGAAACACTTAACATTAAACATAATGAAATGATTGTCTAATAAAATGCAAACGAAAGGCTATGGGGAAATTCTCCATAGCCTTTCGTTTGTTCAAGTAGAATTGTCCTTTTTGAAAGTTTTGTTTCAACTTTTCGTCTAAACAGACAAAAAGTTGTCACAATTCGGTCACAATTAGCATAAACATAAAATAGACGAAATGAACTTACTTCCAAAAGGGCTTGGTTAATTCAATTTATGATTAGTAAAGCTGAAAAAGAGCGGATTTAAAGTTCACTATATTCTCAAGGAGGTAGATCGTATGAAAACTATTCTTGCTATCGCTGGGCTTATTTGGGTTTTATCACATGGCATTCCAATTTATGAAGGAGAACAAATTCGCAGTGCTCTGAATAAAAATTTTAATGAATATCATATCATTGATCGGCAAGATAATGTTGTGACAGTTCGTGTAAATGACTGTTTTCATACGGTAACAGTTGAAGGAACTTCAGTAGTGAATGATACAAAAGTATGTGATCAGCAATAATTATATATAGGAAGAAAAAAGCCTTGATTTAAACGTGTGAAGATTGAGGCTTTTATATTTGTGGGCGAATAATAAGTGGGGAATGGACAATCCCCGCTTATTATTGTTTCATTTTATCCCGCATTAGCTACCCGTAAAAGCTCGATTGGTGAGGGGTGATTAAAGTTTCACCTTATTGAGTTTTGATGGGAGATGAAATGTTTTTTGAAAAAAAGAAAGGGTATCATATTAATTGAGATTGAGAAGCTAATGATGTGTTAAGAATAATCATAAAGCGAAAATATACTCATATGGGGTATCCTACATAGATATTTGATGATATAATTGGTATACTCATAAAAGCAATTGTTTTATTGGATGAAGAGAAACTTTAAGAAGGTGATAATATGGATCATAAGGACCATGAATCAGTAACACATAGATCAGAAAAAGAAAAAGAACAAATTATAAATAGATTAAAGAGAATTGAAGGCCAAGTCCGTGGTATTCAAAATATGATTGAAAATGATCGTTATTGCGTGGATATTTTAGTTCAAATTTCTGCGATTAATGCAGCGATGAAAAAGGTAGGAATGGGTGTCTTAAAAAATCATACGAGTCATTGTGTTTCAGGAGCTATTAAAAATGGTAATGGTGACGAAGCAATTGAAGAATTAATGACAGTATTTGAACGTTTTTCAAAAGCATAAAAGCCAAGCTAGTATTTGACTAGCTTGGCTTTTGTTTATATAGGAGAAGATATATAAATTCATAATTGGAGCAAAAAAATAAAGATTTTAGAAAAGAATTAAAATCATGATACAAAACCATTGATTACCTTAGGGGGGTATGGTAAGATGTAGTTGTGATTAACAAACAATGAAGAAACAAGAGGAGGATTTTAAATGGAACAGTTAACATTACAAGTTGAAGGTATGTCTTGTGGACATTGTGTAAATTCTATCGAAGGCAGCGTGAAAGAACTAAACGGTGTTGAACAAGTGAAAGTTCAATTATCAGAAGGAACTGTTGAAGTTACTATCGACTCATCAGTTGTAACGTTAAAAGATATCGTTGCTGTAATTGAAGATCAAGGATACGATGTTCAATAATTATTTTTAGATACGGAAATAAATCGTACTTTAAACGAAGTACGATTTATTTTGCTAATAATTATACCTTATAAGGGTATATAGAGGTGAGAGACATGAATGAACAAAAAGAGGCCAATCTTCAAATATCAGGAATGACATGTGCAGCATGTGCAAATAGAATTGAAAAAGGTCTTAAAAAAGTAGAAGGTGTTCAAGATGCAAATGTAAATTTTGCACTTGAAAAAACAAAAATTATATACGATCCAACTAAAACTAATCCGCAACAATTTAAAGAAAAAGTTGAATCGTTAGGATATGGAATTGTAAGTGATAAAGCTGAGTTTACTGTTTCGGGAATGACATGTGCAGCATGTGCGAATAGAGTAGAAAAACGTTTGAATAAGCTAGAAGGTGTGAATAAAGCAACAGTAAATTTTGCTTTAGAATCGGCTACAGTTGACTTTAATCCTGATGAAATTAATGTAAATGAAATGAAGAGCGCGATTACAAAGTTAGGATATAAATTAGAAGTAAAATCAGATGAGCAAGATTCATCAACAGATCACCGCTTAAAAGAAATTGAGCGACAAAAGAAGAAGTTTATTTTTTCGTTTATTTTATCATTTCCGTTATTGTGGGCAATGGTGAGTCATTTTTCATTTACATCTTTTATTTATTTACCTGATATGCTTATGAACTCTTGGGTGCAGCTAGCTCTTGCAACTCCAGTTCAGTTTATCATTGGTGGGCAGTTTTATATTGGAGCTTATAAAGCGTTACGTAATAAAAGCGCCAATATGGATGTTCTCGTGGCACTTGGAACGTCTGCAGCATATTTCTACAGTGTGTATTTAAGTATTAGGTCGATTGGTTCTTCGGAACATATGACAGACTTGTATTTTGAAACGAGTGCAGTACTTATTACATTAATTATTTTAGGTAAATTATTTGAGGCGAAAGCAAAAGGACGCTCGTCAGAAGCAATTAAAAAATTAATGGGACTACAGGCGAAAACCGCTACTGTTGTACGAGATGGAACAGTAATAAAAATTTTAATCGAAGAAGTGGTAGCCGGTGATATCGTTTATGTGAAACCAGGGGAAAAAATCCCGGTAGACGGGGAAATTGTAGAAGGAAAGTCAGCAATAGATGAATCGATGTTAACAGGCGAGAGTATTCCGGTTGATAAAACAATTGGGGATGTAGTAATCGGTTCTACAATAAATAAAAATGGCTTTTTAAAAGTGAAAGCAACTAAGGTAGGAAGAGATACTGCATTAGCTCAAATTATTAAAGTAGTAGAAGAGGCTCAAGGTTCAAAAGCTCCTATTCAAAGGGTAGCAGATCAAATTTCAGGTATTTTCGTACCGGTTGTAGTTGTGATTGCTATTATCACATTTGCAGTGTGGATGCTATTTGTTACACCTGGTGATTTTGGCGGAGCACTTGAGAAAATGATAGCAGTACTTGTTATCGCTTGTCCGTGTGCTTTAGGTCTTGCGACACCTACATCTATTATGGCTGGATCAGGAAGATCAGCTGAATACGGTATTTTATTTAAAGGTGGAGAGCATTTAGAAGCAACGCATCGATTAGATACGATTATTTTAGATAAAACGGGTACAGTGACAAATGGAAAGCCGGTATTAACGGATATAATTGTAGCAGATGGATTTGAAGAGAAGGAAATATTAAAATTAGTCGGTGCAGCAGAAAAAAATTCTGAACACCCACTTGCAGAAGCGATTGTAGAAGGAATTAAAGAAAAGAAAATTGTTATCCCAAGTTCAGAAACATTTGAAGCGATTCCGGGATTCGGCATCGAATCAGTTGTAGAAGGGAAACAATTATTAATTGGTACACGTCGATTAATGAAGAAATTCGATATTGATATTGAAGAAGTTTCTAAATCGATGGAAGCGCTAGAACGAGAAGGAAAAACAGCAATGCTTATTGCGATTAATAAAGAATATGCTGGTATAGTGGCTGTTGCGGATACTGTAAAAGATACTTCAAAAGCAGCTATCGCAAGACTTAAGAAAATGGGTCTAGACGTTGTTATGATTACAGGAGATAATACACAAACTGCTCAGGCAATCGCTAAGCAAGTTGGTATTGATCACGTAATTGCAGAAGTATTACCAGAAGGAAAAGCAGAAGAAGTGAAAAAACTGCAAGCGCAAGGTAAGAAAGTAGCAATGGTTGGAGATGGAATAAATGATGCTCCTGCACTGGCTACGGCGGATATCGGTATGGCAATTGGAACCGGAACGGATGTAGCAATGGAAGCGGCAGATATTACGTTAATCCGTGGTGATTTAAATAGTATTGCAGATGCAATTTTTATGAGTAAAATGACGATTAGAAATATTAAGCAAAATCTATTCTGGGCGTTAGCTTATAACGGCCTAGGAATTCCAATTGCGGCGCTCGGTTTCTTAGCTCCTTGGGTTGCAGGTGCAGCAATGGCATTTAGCTCTGTATCAGTCGTATTAAATGCATTAAGATTACAAAGAGTTAAATTGAAATCTTAAACACTTCCAGCTATAAAGCGAATTTAATATGCTTTTTACAATAAACAATACTTTGTATAAGTATTGTTTATTGTTCGTTTAGAAAGAAAAGTCGATATAATATAGAAAGAGCAGAAGTAGAATCATATATAGTGGAAGAAACTGTTTCGAAAATAAACACGAAATAATTATCCGGATAACCGAAATAAAAGAGTTAGTTTGATAAGGAGTTTTACATATGTTTAAAGATATTAAAATTAGAACATTCCAGAAGGAGGATTTAGAGCAAGTATTACAATTGTTCTATGAAACGGTTCATACGGTGAATGCAAAAGATTATAACGAGTTACAGCTACAGGCGTGGGCCCCAGAGCGACTAGATAGAGAGAGATGGCTACAGTCTTTAGAAAAGAATATTTGTTACGTTGCTGATTATAAAGGTGTGATAGTGGGATTTGGGGATTATAATGATGATCATTACGTAGATCGCTTATTTACGCATAAAGATTATCAAGGAAAAAGGATAGCATCATACATACTACAGAAGTTAGAAAAAGAAGCAGTGAACTTGCAGCATAGGGATATATATACAGAGGCGAGTATTACAGCAAAACCTTTCTTTGAAAGCAAAGGTTTTATTTGCATAAAGGAACAAAATAAGCAGCATAATGGTCAAATTTTTATTAATTATGTCATGAAAAAAATAGCCTTCTCATAAATGAGAAGGCTATTTTTCATTATTTTACAGCTTCTTTTAGTTCTTTACCAGCTTTAAAAGCAGGTACTTTAGAAGCTGCGATTTGCATTTCTTCACCCGTTTGTGGGTTACGGCCTGTACGAGCAGCTCTTTCACGAACTTCGAATGTACCGAATCCGATAAGTTGTACTTTTTCGCCAGCAGCTAAAGAGTTAGTGATTGATTCTACTACAGTTTGTAAAACTACAGTAGCTTCTTTTTGAGAAATCTCAGCGTTTTGTGCTACGTTTTTGATTAATTCTGTTTTATTCATGTTTTCACCTCATATGTAAATAATGCTATTTAAGTTGTTATTATAACGTATAAAACATTCGAGAACAAGTGTACGCACATATATTCGTAAAAAAAATGAAATTTGTAATATTTTTTAGGACCAATTTATAGACATTCAATTTAAGCGGATACAGATTTTTTCTTTAATGCAGTTTGCTCTTTATTGGAAGGTAGTTTCTTATTATAAGATATGAAATAAGGTAATGCTACAAATAACATACCCCCTACTAAGTTTCCGAAGAAAACAAAAATGAAGTTTGGAAAATATTCAACCCAAGTTAAATGACCAGAAAAAATTGCAGCTGGGATGACAAACATATTGGCTACAACGTGTTGAAATCCAATCGCAACAAAAGTCATAACAGGGAACCAAATACCGACAATCTTTCCGATAAATTCTTTACTTCCCATACTGAGCCAAACAGCTAAACAAACGAGCCAATTACACCCGATTGCAGAAATGAAGGCTTGCAGTGGTGTATCTTGTAGTTTAGCTTGTGCAATAGAAACTGTTTTTGCTAAAAAAGCTCCCTCCGTTAAGCCGACGATATGACCAAAAAAATAAGCGACGAATATAGCACCTATGAAGTTGCTAAACGTAACAATAACTAAATTTCGTATGAAGTGAAATAAGTCGATTTTTTTGTGAAGCCATGCCATTGAAACGGTCATCATGTTGCCAGTTACTAATTCACCGCCTGCAAGGATAACGAGTATAAGACCGATAGGGAATACGGCAGCACCTAAAAAGCTAGTAAATGATCCCCAAGATTTTGGCATTGTTCCGATAACATGGATATCAAGTAAATATCCTAATGCTATGAAAGCACCACCAAAAAAACCGAGAATTAGCATAGGGAGCAATGATAAATGAGCTTTTTTTCTTCCAGAATTAGCAGCAAGTTCCGTAATTTCTTCTGGTGTAAATACAGACATGAATAACCTCTCCTTAATAGAATGATGGAATGAATAGAAGAAACATTTTAAAGAATCTATGTATGATAAAAATATGATATGATTTCTGTATAAATTTGTCAAAGTGAGTGGGGCTGAAATTGGATATAACGAACATTGTTCATGTTGTCACATTAATGTAACAATAAGGATTTAAAGTGATTTTAGAGGTGAAAACATGAATACGCATCATGTAAAAAAAGAACGAAAAAAATCAATCGTAAAGATATTTATTATTAGTTTCATAAGTATATTAATGATACCAGTAAGTTTGTATTTCTATGCGACTGAAATAGAAAGAAGACTAGTAACAGTTACGTGGAATGAAATAGAAGCTCCTACAATTCCTAAAGAGTTTAATAATAAAAAAATATTGCAGTTCTCAGATTTACATTTAGGACCAGATTTTACATTGAAACAACTAGAAAATTTGGTGGAGAAGATGAATGAATTACATCCAGATATAGTAGTTTTTACAGGAGATTTAATAGATAAGTTTGGATCCTATAGTGCGGAAAGAGAAGAAGCAAAGGTTATTTTGCAGAAAATTAAAGCTCCCCTAGGAAAATATGCTGTGTTTGGGAATCATGATAGAGGTGGGGGCGGTAGTTTATTTTACAAAAAGTATATGGAGGAAGCTGGTTTTTCTGTGTTAGTAAATGAAGTGCAGAAAATTAAAGGGGAAAACGGCAAGTATATTACAATATCAGGTTTGGATGATTTTTTATTAGGGAAGCCACAAATAGACTCGACTTTAAAAAACTTAAGACAACAAGATTTCAATATGCTATTAATACATGAGCCGGATGTTGTAGATAAAGTATCTCGTTATCCAGTCGATTTTCAAATGTCAGGACATAGTCACGGAGGACAAGTTCAAATTCCTTTTGTAGGTCCTTTAATTACTACAAAACTAGCTGAGAGTCATGTTGAAGGTATGTATGAATTAGAAGGGAAGAGTAAGCTGTTACATTTATACGTAAATCGTGGTATTGGGACAACCCGAATGCCTGTTAGATTTTTGAGTGTACCGGAACTTTCACTATTTGTATTGAAGCAAAGTAGTGACTGAAGTAGAGCGTTTAATATTTTGAAGAATTAAGAGTACTTTTAAAGAAAGTTCTCTTTTTTTATTGATTAAATACAGAATGTTATGTATTTTTTATTTAAACTGTTAAAAAGAAAGGGGAATTTCTATGATAGAAACATGGCATAAAGAATTGGAAAGTTTATATAATCAAATGGTTTCGTGGCGAAGAGATTTTCATCAATACCCAGAGCTATCGTTTCAAGAAATAGAAACACCGAAAAAAATAGCTGAAATTTTAAAAAGTTTTCATATTGATGTGAAAACAGATGTCGGGGGAAGAGGGGTAATCGGCGTAATTGAAGGTGGAATACCTGGGAAGACGATGGCGCTACGTGCTGATTTTGATGCACTACCTATTCAAGATGAAAAGAAAGTTTCATATAAATCAAAGGTTCCTGGTGTAATGCACGCTTGTGGCCATGATGGACATACAGCAACACTTTTAGGAGTTGCAAAAATATTAAGTGATAACAGAGACCAACTTTCAGGAAAAATAGTCCTTATTCATCAACATGCAGAAGAGAAAGAGCCTGGCGGAGCAATTGCCATGATTGAGGATGGTTGTTTAGAAGGAGTAGATGTTGTTTTTGGTACACATTTATCTTCTCAGATGCCTTTAGGAATTGTTGGAACGAAAGCTGGAGCAATGATGGCGGCAGCTGATACTTTTGAAGTGAAGATTCAAGGGCGAGGTGGTCACGGCGGTATGCCACATCATACTGTAGATGCTATTATCGTTGCAACACAAGTTATTAATCAGTTGCAACTTTTAGTGAGTAGAAAAGTCGATCCACTTCAATCAGCAGTTTTAACAGTTGGTACATTCCATGCCGGGCAAGCCGATAATATTATTGCGGATACTGCTACGTTTACAGGAACCATTCGAACGTTAGATCCTGAAGTGAGAGAATATATGGAGAAGGAATTTAGACGAGTTGTTGAGGGGATTTGTCAGTCCCTTCATGCTGAAGTTAATATTCAATATAAACGAGGCTATCCAATATTAATAAATCATGTAGCTGAAACACGTCATTTTATGACGGTTGCGGAACACGATCTTGGCAAAGAAAGGGTCATGGAAGTACCACCTATTATGGGCGGAGAAGATTTTGCATACTACTTAGAACATGTTCCAGGAGCATTTTTCTTCACAGGTGCCGGTAATGAAGAAATAGGGGCAACATATCCACACCATCATCCTCAATTCGATTTTGATGAACGTGCGATGTTGGTTGGTGGGAAGTTGCTTTTAAGTCTTGTGAATAGTTATTCAAGAGATGGAAAAGAATTTCTTCATCATGTAGAAGTGAAAAAGTAATTTACATAAATAAAAAACAACAATAGGTCATATAAAACCTATTGTTGTTTTTTATTATTTTTGCAAGGAAAGACTATCAAAATATGTTCTATAGTTATTAGAGAATTCAAAGTTGTTTTTTGCATCCCAATTAATAGACCAAGACATTAGGCCACGGAATGCAGGATAGCCACTCTGATTTGAAAGTCTATACTTTCCTCCGAAAGGAATTCCTTTAATGATATAATCTAAAGCTTTTTTCATTTCAGTTGGAGAAATATATCCGCCACTTGGAGCGGCCGCTGGTGCTGCAGGAAGTCCAATCATGACTTGATCCGAACGAAGGGGCGGGAAAATGTTATTTGCATTACCACCTACAGGAAAACCATGTAAGAGCATATCTGCCATAGCGACTTCGTAGTCTGCAGTACCTTGATTGTAGTTATTACCGTCCATTCCAATCCCGCTACCAGCGTTGTAGTGTTGAACGTGAATGTATGTTAGTTTGTCTTTCACTCCGTAAATAATCGGTAAATATGCACCCCAGATGCTTCCATATGCGCTATAGCCGCCTTGAACATAAGCTGTTTCAGGAGCCATGCTTAATAGGAAATCTGGACCGTAATGGTCTGAAATCGTTCGAATTGCTGAGATAAGATTCACGATTTGAGGAGTTGTTGGGTTTTTAAAATTAGTGTCATTACCGTTTAAGTAAATACCTGATTCAAGGTCAATATCTATTCCATCAAAACCGTATTTATCGATTAGAGATTGTATGGAATTAATAAAACGTTGTTTAGCAGCATTGTCAGGAAGTAAAACGACTCCATTTTGTCCACCTATTGAAAGAACTACTTTTTTTCCTTTACTTTTTAAATAGGAAATATCAGATTTGAATTCTGCATCTGTACCATACACAGGGGAAAATTCAACAGTGGAACGATCACCACCAGTTTCACCGAAAGATACATTTATTACATCCCATTTTGGTGAAACATCTTTTAATTTAATAATGCCAGTACCGTTATCAAAGTTATGCCAATATCCAACGAGTAATTTTGACCCTAAATTGTTTGCTGCTTGTGCTTGAAAGGGAGCTAGCGGTAGCAGTAAGAAAATTACTAAAGTACAACAAATGAATTTAAACTTGTTTAACATATCAACACTCCTATACAAAAAGTTGTCTAGATGTATAATCTTGTTTATTTAATGATATCTGAAAATTCATTCTTTTGTAAGGTGACTATAATTTTCTCAACAATTGTGTATGGGAAATTATTAAACCTAATGAAATAATTTTTGAAGGAGGTCGAATTACGATTGTTAAATTCAGAATATTTTGATATATTTTAAAGTATAGGATAAGATTTTTCGCATAATACTCTTACATAAATTTCAAAATTAAGTTTGGAAGGGGATGTACAAGAGTTGGATAAAAATCTTAAGAAAGACCTCAAAATACGCCACATTACAATGATTTCCATTGGTGGCGTAATAGGAGCTGGTTTGTTTGTTGGAAGTGGTGCGGTTGTGCATTCAGCAGGTCCAGGTTCTATCGTTTCATATGCATTAGCAGGACTTCTAGTTATTTTCGTTATGAGAATGCTAGGAGAAATGGCAGCTATTAATCCGACAAGTGGTTCATTTGCAACATATGCAAGAGAGGCAATTGGTCCATGGGCAGGTTATACAATTGGGTGGCTATATTGGTTTTTCTGGGTAATTGTTATTGCAATAGAAGCTACAGCAGGTGCTGGTATTATTCAATACTGGATTCCAGAAATCCCACTCTGGTTATTAAGCTTAATATTAACGATTTTATTAACGTTGACGAATGTTTTCTCGGTGAAATCATTTGGAGAATTTGAATATTGGTTTTCATTTATTAAAGTAATAAGTATTGTTTTGTTCCTTTGTCTTGGATTAGCTGTTATTTTAGGATTTGTACCAGGAACGGAAGCGCCTGGCACTTCGAATCTGGTAGGTCAAGGAGGATTTATGCCAAATGGTATAAGTTCGGTGTTACTTGGAATCACCGTCGTTATATTTTCATTTATGGGATCTGAGATTGTTGCAGTGGCCGCTGGAGAGTCTGCCGAACCTGTAAAGGCAGTCAAAACAGCAACAAATAGTGTAATTTGGCGTATTCTCGTATTTTTCATTGGATCGATCGCTGTAGTTGTTACACTCCTTCCGTGGAATTCGGCGAACATACTAAAAAGCCCATTTGTAGCGGTACTGGAACATATAGGGATACCAGCGGCAGCGCAAATTATGAATTTTATCGTTTTAACAGCTGTACTTTCTTGTTTAAATTCGGGTTTATATACGAACTCAAGAATGCTTTTTTCAATGGCAGAAAGAGGAGATGCGCCAAAGGCATTTTTGAAATTGAATAGTAGTGGTGTTCCAGTTCGGGCGGTTTTATTTGGAACTTTCTTTGCTTACATTGGAGTTGTTTTTAGTTACATATCTCCAGATAAAGTATTTTTATTTTTAGTGAATGCATCTGGCGGGATTGCGTTACTCGTTTATCTCGTTATAGCAGTTTCACATTTCAAGATACGTAAAAAAATGGGGAAAGCGGAACAACAAAATTTGAAAGTGAAAATGTGGCTTTTTCCATATGTAACATATGTTACAATTGCTGCGATTATAGCAGTTTTAGTTGTCATGCTCGCAATTGAATCTTTACGTTCACAAGCGCTTTTAACAATGCTTGTTACTGTTCTTATAATAATTTCTTATTTTATTTTTAATAGAAACAAAAATAGTACATTGTTGAATCCTAAAAGTAAGAATGAGGAATCTGTTCGATTCTAATTTCTTGTTTTAGAAGAGAGTTACACCCAATCACTGCTATAAAAGAATCATATATAATCATAGAAACAAGTAATTACTATTGTCATAGTGAATATAAACTTTTTTCTTGACTTTTTATATGAAGGCGAGCAAAATGGTAAAAAAGGAAGGGGGATGACGATGGAAGAGTACGTATTAGAGCTGTATAACTTTTTATATACGACAGAATGGCAAGATATTGTTTCATTTCTAGGAATAATGTTTTGTATGAAAATTGTAATTGTATATATGGAAGAGCAAGGTATGTTCTATTCCTTCTCATCTCCGTTCGATGTGCAGCGCGAGCCGTTGCCAAACTATGCCAAGGTAAATTACGAACAATTTCCTTTTGTGATTTTCTTTATGATTCGATTTATAACAGCAATTGTAAAGAAAAAGGAAAGTGACGATGAAGAGTGCCACTCAACTTGTAATATAGCGACTGCTTTTTAAGCTAAATACAAGGAGGAGATTTATATGTGGTTTCGATTTCTTATGATTGGTTTCTTTTCATTAACGGCAATTTCATTAATGGGATATCAAGTGTCTGAAATATATCAAGCGTATAGCAGTACGTTTTTTAACAAAAACTAATCGCATTGCTATTTGAATAATAAAGCGATAAAATCCTTCTTAAGAAGTATTGTTAAGAAGGATTTTTTCTTTGCCCTGTCTTACTGTGTCAAACTATTGTCACATTTACACCGTGAATAATATGTTAAAATAGTGAGGTTAATTATACATATTTGAAAGAAGAGGAGTGACCAATTTGGTGGATCAATCAACGAATCAGAAAAGCTATGCTCCTATTGTGATAACGCTTTCTGTAATTGTAAATGCGATTATTTTGTTTTTGTTCTTTGGACCTGTTGGCTATGAAGGGGAAGTACATTTTGATGTAACTATCTTACCAATGTTAAACGCAATTTTTAATAGTTTTACGTTTGTATTTTTATTAGCAGCTTTATACTCTATTATTAAAAAGAATGTAAAGATGCACCGTGGTTTTATTCTTGCAGCATTTACAACGACTTTATTATTTTGTGTGTCATATTTATCGTACCATTACTTGGCACCGGCAACACATTTCGGTGGAGAAGGATTCATTAAATATGTGTATTTCATCATTTTAATTACACATATTATCCTTGCGGCGATTATTGTACCCCTTGCATTGTTCGCACTTGTATTTGGTTTTACGAATCAATTAACACGTCACCGTAAAATTGTACGTTGGACGATGCCGATTTGGTTATATGTAAGTTTATCTGGTGTTATTGTTTACTTAATGATCTCACCTTATTATCAATAAAAAAATCTCAGCTTGTAGGCTGAGATTTTTTATTAGGCAAATATTTTTGTGAAATGAAAAAATTGTGGTATACCAAAGTATAGTTGCTTTTTATATAGAAGGGATGGTAAAGGTATATGCAAAATTTTGTATTTCGTAATCCGACAAAACTTATTTTTGGTAAAGGACAGTTAGAGCAGTTAAAAACGGAAATTCCACAGTTCGGTAAAAAAGTTCTTCTCGTGTATGGAGGAGGCAGCATTAAAAGAAATGGTATTTATGATAATGTAATTTCTATTTTAAAGGATATAAATGCGGAAGTATTTGAATTGACAGGTGTTGAACCAAATCCACGTGTATCAACTGTAAAGAAAGGGATTCAAATTTGTAAAGATAATGGTATTGAATTTATTTTAGCAGTTGGTGGGGGAAGTGTAATTGACTGTACGAAAGCAATTGCAGCTGGTAGTAAGTACGATGGAGATGTATGGGATATTGTAACGAAAAAAGCATTTGCTAGCGAGGCGTTACCATTTGGTACTGTGCTTACGCTTGCAGCAACAGGATCTGAAATGAATGCAGGATCTGTAATTACAAACTGGGAAACGAATGAAAAGTACGGCTGGGGCAGTCCAGTTACATTCCCTCAGTTTTCAATTTTAGATCCACAACATACTTCGTCTGTGCCGAGAGATCAAACGATTTATGGTATGGTCGATATTATGTCGCACGTATTAGAGCAATATTTCCATCACGGCATGAATACAGAATTACAAGATCGTTATTGTGAATCTGTTTTAAGAACAGTAATTGAAACAGCTCCTAAGCTTTTAAGTGATCTAGAAAATTATGAGCATAGGGAAACAATTTTATATTGCGGTACTATGGCGTTAAACGGCATTTTAGCGATGGGAGTAAAAGGAGACTGGGCAACTCATAATATTGAGCATGCAGTTTCTGCTGTTCATGACATACCGCATGGGGGCGGACTCGCGATTCTATTCCCAAATTGGATGAAGCATGTTACAGATGAAAACGTGAGTCGCTTTAAACAGTTCGCTATTCGTGTATTCGATGTAGAAACAGATGGGAAGACAGATAAAGAGGTTGCATTAGAGGGAATTGAGGTGTTACGTCAATTTTGGACTTCAATTGAAGCTCCAGTAACATTAGCTGATTACGCTATTAGAGAAAGTGAAATTGACTTAATGGCGGATAAAGCGATGGCTTATGGTGAATTCGGTAACTTTAAAAAATTAAATAAAGACGATGTTTTAAGTATATATAAAGCTTCTTTATAAGTGAATCGAAAAAAGAAACCCATTTGATATAACAATCAAATGGGTTTCTTTTTTGTTGTCTATAACCGTTTGTGACTGGTTTTGATTATTTATGAATGTTTATGGTTGATTTTTGTGATCGTTTTCATTATACTGTAATCAAAGAAGAGGTGAATAAAATGTTAACTCCTGAACGTCATCAAATGATATTGCAACTTGTAAAAGAGCAGAAGGTTGTTAAATTACAGCAATTAGTGGAAAGAACAGAAAGCTCTGAATCAACAATTCGTCGTGATTTAGCGCAATTGGAAAAGCAAAGGTTATTAAAAAGAGTTCATGGTGGTGCCTCTGTTTTAACAGGAAAAGGACAAGAGCCAACGATGGTTGAAAAATCATCCAAAAACATTCAAATAAAACAACAAATTGCCAAGTATGCGGCTAGTATTGTTGAACAAGGGGATTGCGTTTATTTAGATGCAGGAAGTACAACATTTGAAATGATTCCATTTTTAATAAACAAAGATGTTACTGTCGTAACGAATGGACTTATGCATATTGAAGCTTTAGTTGAAAATAATATTCGTGCGTATTTACTAGGCGGGATGATGAAGAGTAGGACGAAAGCTTTAATTGGTGCTATGGCACAGGAAAGTATGCAGAAGTATCGCTTCGATAAATCTTTTTTAGGAGCGAATGGTGTACACGAACAGCTTGGTTTTACAACACCAGATCCAGAAGAAGCGCTCTTGAAGCAACTGGCATTAACATTAGCAAATGAAGGATATTTCTTAATTGATGAAAGTAAGTTTTCAGAAGTTGCATTTGCAAAAATTGCAAATGTTGAAGATGCAAGTATTATTACAAACCATTTAGAAATTGATTTAGAAAAATATAGAAGACAAACAAATGTGATTGAGGCTGATAAACAATGATCTATACAGTTACTTTAAACCCATCTATTGATTATGTAGTACAAGTTAATTCTTTCGATTTAGGAACAGTAAATCGAGCAGAGAAAGATATGAAGTTTCCTGGAGGGAAAGGGATTAATGTTTCTCGCGTTCTTCATCGTTTAGGTGTCGAAAATGTAGCGCTTGGATTTACGGGTGGATTTACCGGTCAATTTATTAAAGGTGTATTACATGATGAAGGTGTAACAACAAACTTCGTCCAAGTAGGTGGAGATTCTCGAATTAATGTGAAAATAAAAGGGAAAGAAGAAACGGAGTTAAATGGACAGGGTCCTATTGTGACAAATGAGCAATTTGAACAATTGATGAAAAAAATCGAAAGTATGCAATCTGGAGATTGTGTTGTACTAGCTGGAAGTGTACCAGCTTCTATTCCAAATACCTTTTATGAATCAATCGCAGCGTTTGGAGCCGAAAAAGGTATTCGTGTAGTAGTAGATGCAAGTGGAAGTGCACTGCAGCATGTAACTAAAAATAAGCCATTTTTAATAAAGCCAAATCATCATGAACTTGGTGAGTTATTCGGAGTGGAGCTTTCAACAGTAGAAGACATTTTACCGTATGGAAGAAAATTAATCGAACAAGGTGTAGAGCACGTTATCGTATCAATGGCAGGAGATGGAGCTTTATTATTTACGGCAGAAGGTATATATGAAGCAACTGTTCCAAAAGGTGTTGTTATTAATTCGGTTGGGGCAGGAGATTCTCTCGTTGCTGGATTTGTAGGTAAATATGAACAGACAAAAGATATTGAAAAAGCACTTCAATATGGTGTTGCAACAGGAAGTGCAACAGCATTTTCGGCGGATTTATGTACAAAGGAAAAAGTAGAAGAATTATTGTCGCAAGTAATTGTAGCTAAGCGATAGGGGGAAGCAACATATGAAAATTACAGAACTATTAAAAAGGGATACAGTCATTATGAATTTGACAGCTTCAAATAAAGAAGCTGTCATAGATGAATTAGTTGAGAAATTAAATGGTGCTAATCGTCTAAATAGTAAAGCTGAATTTAAAGAAGCTATTCTAAAGCGGGAGTCACAAAGTACAACTGGAATTGGTGAAGGTATTGCTATACCTCATGCGAAGACGAATGCCGTTAAACAACCATCGATTTGTTTTGGTAGAAGTGTAAGCGGTATCAACTATGAGTCGCTTGATGGACAGCCTGCACATCTGTTTTTTATGATTGCTGCAAGCGAAGGCGCGAATAATACGCATTTAGAAACGTTGTCTCGTCTTTCTACATTATTAATGGATGAAGGGTTTCGTAAGCAATTATTAGAAGCAAAGGATGAAGAGGAGCTACTTCGTTTATTTGATGAAAAAGAGAATGAAAAAGAAGACGAAGAAGAAGTTGAAGTAGCAAAGCCGGAAGGGAATGAGCCATACGTATTAGCTGTTACAGCTTGTCCAACTGGTATCGCTCACACATATATGGCTGCGGATAGTTTAAAAGCAAAAGCAGCAGAGTTAGGAATAGCGATTAAAGTTGAAACGAATGGATCAACAGGTGTTAAAAACGATTTAACGAAAGAGGACATTGAACGCGCAACGGCTATTATTGTAGCTGCAGATAAACAAGTAGAAATGAATCGTTTTGCTGGGAAGCATGTCATTCAAGTACCAGTCGCCGACGGGATTAGAAAAACTGAAATCCTTCTTAATCGAGCTATAAAACAAGATGCACCAATCTTTAAAGGTGTAAAAGAGGATGGGAAGGCAGAAAATGTAGAGAAAGAAAAAGGGCTAGGAATTTATAAGCATTTAATGAGCGGTGTAAGTAATATGCTTCCATTCGTTGTTGGTGGCGGAATTTTAATTGCATTAGCATTTATGTTCGGTGGAATTAAGGCGGAAGGTCCTATTGCTGAGATATTAATGAATATTGGCGGTGGAGAAAAAGGAGCCTTTTTATTCCTTGTACCAATCTTAGCTGGATTTATTGCGAGTTCTATTGCTGATCGACCTGGTTTTATGCCTGGCGTTGTTGGTGGATTTTTAGCAGCACATGCGAATGCTGGATTTTTAGGTGGATTAATTGCTGGTTTCTTAGCTGGATATGTTGTTTTAGGATTGAAAAGATTATTTTCAGGATTACCAGTACAGTTAGAAGGAATTAAACCTGTTTTGTTATATCCAGTCTTTGGATTATTGATTACAGGAGTTGTAATGCAAAAAGTAGTAAACCCGCCTGTAGTAGCATTAAATGAAATGTTAACAGGATGGTTAAATGGTTTGAACGGTACGAATGCTATATTATTAGGTCTTATTTTAGGTGGTATGATGGCAATTGATATGGGTGGTCCAATTAATAAAGCGGCATTTACATTTGGTATTGCTGCAATAGAAGCGCAGAATTTTGGAGTGCACTCAGCAGTTATGGCTGGTGGTATGGTACCGCCACTTGCGATTGCATTCGCAACCACATTCTTTAAAACAAAATTTACAGAAGCAGAACGTAAATCTGGTTTAACAAATTATATTATGGGAGCATCGTTTATTACAGAAGGTGCGATTCCATTTGCAGCTGCCGATCCGGTTCGAGTAATAGTAAGTTGTGTTGTTGGTTCAAGTATCGCAGGTGCCTTATCTATGTTATTCCAAATTACATTGCCGGCACCGCATGGTGGATTGTTTGTTATCGCATTAGTGAATAAACCGTTGCTATATATTGTTTCTATATTAATTGGAACGATTGTTTCAGCTATTATGATAGGTGTTTGGAAGAAGAAAGTTAAATAAAAGATAAAAAGGGACAGCTAATAGGAGTTGTTCCTTTTTCGTTACAAAAAGTAATTTAATAATTGGATTATGATGGATTTTGGTAAAAGATGTAATGAAAAGTGATTTTTTTGTAACAAAAAAGTAATACTGTAATTTTTTCTGGAAAAAAATTCTTATACTAATTTGTGAGAAATATATGAAAACTATTGCTAATTTTGGTAGAAATACAATTTTTAAATATGGAAATTTATGTTACAAATCATTAATCGTTTATTACGAATGCTTTGTAATTGTGTGATTTTCGAAATTCTACAAAAAACTGTTGCTATAATGAGAACACGAAAACAAAGCAAATGGAGGCTATTCATGAAAAAATTATTAGGTATAGCAACAGCAGCAGTTTTTGGTCTTGGGATTTTTGCAGGTTCTGCTAAAGCGGAAACGATTGTAACAACAGATGTATTAAACGTTAGAGAAAACCCAACTGTAGAATCAAAACTTGTAGGTAAAATGTTAAGTGGAAATAAATTAGATGTTATAAATACAGAAAACGGATGGTCCAAAATTAAATTAGATGGTAAAGCAGCTTTTGTAAGTGCTGAATTTACAAAAAGTTCTTATTATGTAACAGCAAACGTATTAAACATTCGTGCTGGAGCGAATACTGATTCAGAAATTCTTGGCACGCTTAAAAAAGATGACTTGATTGAAACGACAAATCAAGTACAAAACGAATGGTTACAATTCGAATATGGCGGGAAAGCGGCGTATGTTCACATACCATTTTTAACAGGTACAGCACCTGTTATTGAAAAAAAAGAAGTTCCAGCTCAAGATGAAGCGCCAACTAAGGTGAAAACGGCGGTTAAAAATGATACATCAGTTAAGGTGAAAGCGCCGGCTAAAAATGATACGGCAGTTAATGGAAAAGAATCAGTTAAAAGTGGAGCATCAAGTAAACCAGTAGCGCAAGCGAACCCGGCAACTAAGCCAGTGGCGAAATCTACTGAAACAAGTGAACCTGCTGGTCGTGAAATAACAGTAGAAGCGACAGCTTACACAGCTCACCCGAGTGAAAATGGCACATATGGTGGTCGTGTGTTAACAGCGATGGGGCATGATTTAACAGCGAATCCAAATATGAAAGTTATTGCTGTTGATCCGAAAGTAATTCCTCTCGGATCAAAAGTGTGGGTGGAAGGATATGGAGAAGCGATTGCTGGAGATACTGGTGGCGCGATTAAAGGAAACCGTATTGATGTTTTAGTTGGTTCAGATAGCACTGCTGATAGTTGGGGTCGTAAATCCGTTAAAGTGAAAGTTATAAAATAATTTATTAAAATAAAAAACGGCTGCTTGAAAATGTCTAAGCGGCCGCTTTTTTTTATAAGAATTATTGAAAAGGGTAAATTGTTTTACCTGTAATAATTTTATACGCGGTGCAAAATTGAGTTTGCATATACTCTGTATTTTTATTTTCTGGATGTAACGTTGTTTCTTGAATAGTAGAATGAAAGGAACGTAGTAAACAATTTAGTGCGAAGTATAATTCTTCTTGTGAACAATTTTGTTCTTTTATAGCAGTAGCTAAAATAAGGTCTTTTATTAATAATGGAAAATCGATAGTCGCTTGTTTCATAGTCATTGCACCCTCTCCGAGCTATTTTTTATCATGTATATGCAGAATTGGACAAGCTATGCTCTTTTTTTGTGTAATTTCATGTACTAGATTCAAAGAACTTGCAATCATGCCGTTAAAATTGGTAAGATTGGGTATAATCAATAGATGGAGTATATTACATAAAGAGAGTTGAATGATATGGGAGAAGTGCAACGTGAAAAAGTTGCTGTCATCATTGGGCCAACTGCTGTCGGAAAGACGAAATTAAGTATCGATCTTGCAAAAGCGTTGAATGGTGAGATTATTAGTGGTGATTCCATGCAAATTTATCGTACGATGGATATCGGGACTGCAAAGGTGACGATAGATGAGATGGACGGAATTCCGCATTATATGATTGATATAAAAGATCCGGAAGATTCATTTTCTGTGGCGGAATTTCAAGAACGTGTCCGTAAGTGCATTCGAGAAATTACAGAGCGCGGGAAATTACCAATTATTGTTGGTGGAACCGGTCTCTATATACAATCTGTTTTATTCGATTACCAGTTTACAGATGAGGCTGGGGATGCTACATACCGAGAACAGATGGAAAAGTTAGCATTAGAACACGGTGTGGAATATGTACATAAAAAGTTACAAGAAGTAGATCCAGAAAGTGCGGAGCGTATTCATGCCAATAATGTAAGGCGTGTTATTCGGGCGTTAGAAATTTTTCACACGACGGGTGAAAAAATGAGTAACCAGCTCGAAAAACAAGAAAATGAGTTACTGTACGATGTTTCATTAATTGGCTTGACAATGGATCGAGAAATGCTATACGATCGCATTAACTTACGTGTTAACCTAATGATTGAACAAGGTTTATTAGAAGAAGTAAAAGGTTTACATGAAAGAGGAGTGCGAGATTGTCAATCTATTCAAGCGATTGGTTATAAAGAGATATATGATTATTTTGAGAATCGTGTATCTTTAGAAGAAGCGGTATCACAATTAAAGACGAATTCACGCCGTTATGCAAAACGTCAATTAACGTGGTTCCGTAATAAGATGGATGTCGCGTGGTTCGATGTTACTGATGGTGAAAAAACGTCAGAAATTTTACGATACATAGAAGGAAAGCTACAACTAAAGTCGAATAATAGTAAGTAGAGAAAAAGAGGAGGATTCGACATGAAGCAATCAATCAATATTCAAGATCAGTTTTTAAATCAACTCCGTAAAGAGAATACGTTCGTTACGCTGTACTTATTAAATGGTTTCCAGCTTCGTGGATTAATTAAAGGATTTGATAATTTTACAGTCCTGCTGGAAACAGAAGGTAAGCAACAGCTTATTTATAAACATGCAATTTCTACATTTGTACCACAAAAAAATGTTTCAATTGAATTAGAGTAGTAATGAATTATTGTACATAACAAAAAAAGAGCGAGTTTCTCGCTCTTTTTTTTATTTGTCATAAACAATAAATGGTGAAATTTAAGCGATTCTAAATACAGTAAGTCGGATGTTAGTGTTGCCTGTTTCGGGAATTGTAATTTCGCTAAGGGTAGATTTGACAGAAATATTTGTGCTAGCTGCTAATGTTTCAATTGTAGTAAATGAAAGGGAGTCGCCTATTAGATTTGAAGAGAAGTTGTCAGTTGCGACTGCTCCATTTATTGAAATTCCTATTCCGAGCGGAGCACATCCTGGTGCAGTTGTAGAGATGGATACGCTAATTACATAAATACCAGCGTTGATAACAGTAACTGTATCTGTGCCGTTGAAGATAATATTGTTTGCGTTAAATACTGTATTAAAAATGAAGTTGTTAAATTGGAGTGCAGTTTGTTGAATGTTGTTTGTTACAACGATTGTTGCTACTGGGAAGCTAGGTCCAGTAGGTCCGGTAACTCCTATACCAGTAGCACCCGTTGGTCCTTGAAGACCTTGAGGTCCAGTAGCACCCGTGTTACCTTGAACGCCTTGAGGTCCAGTAGCACCCGTGTTACCTTGAACGCCTTGAGGTCCAGTAGCACCCGTGTTACCTTGAAGACCTTGAGGTCCGGTAGCACCCGTGTTACCTTGCGCACCTTGAGGTCCAGTGGAACCGGTAGCACCTGTGTTACCTTGAACGCCTTGAGGTCCAGTGGAACCAGTAGC
>NZ_JBIYDV010000016.1:0-121259 GCF_044909215.1 Bacillus sp. RC252
ATCTTACAACTATAAATTATAGACTTAATTCAGTAGCATGTAGTTCATTAAAATAATACTTTGATTTCTTTAAGCACTACAGAAACAACTTTATTATTTTTTAAGCGACTTTATTTTAAATTAAACAACTTTTTTGTCACTTTACAGTACCCCTGATTTGAAAAATTCACTTTACTGTACATAGCAAGAATCCTGTTATCTCCACTTATAAGTACACTTGTAAATATATTTGCAAGTGTACTTATAAGTGGATTATTTGTATTCCTGTCTATATAATTTAAACGAATAAATAGCTCCAATAAAGAATACAAAAGCTTCAAATAATATAAAGATTTGACGGAAATTCTCAATATCTTTACCAACTAAAGAAATAAATATAGCATTCATTAGAATTTGAGTAGTAAACATACGAGAAGTAATTTTTAAATAAATAGCATTTGTTCTTTCATCTGGTTTACCAATTTTTTTGTAAATAATAATAAGTGCAATTACTGAACCCAAAAATAGAAGTGCTGTAAGTCCTACAACGATATTGAAATTGCCTGTACTTTCTAACATCCATTTATTTAATAGATCAATCATTATTATCTTCCTTTCCTACATAAGAGAATATTTCGTTCTTCTTTTTCACTATAATAAAAAATGAAAAAGGAAAACATCGAACTTTCTTACAAACATTCGTGCATTCTTACAGTTTTGTCACTTTGTAAATGTATTCATCGTCTTGCCTTTCGCTATTTTCTTTGAAAAACATAGTGAATTACGAGAAAGAGTGCTACAAGATCAACTTCAAAGAAGTAGTGCACTAAACCTCTTAATTAATGCAATTAGTATGTGGAATATTATTTATTTAAGTGAAGCAATAAAAGCTTTGAAGAAAAAAGAACAATTTGATGAAGAATTATTAAAACATAGTTCTCCAGTAAGGTGGGAACACATTAACTTTCTAGGAGGATACCGATTTAGCAAAAGAGAAAGTGCACCAGTAGACTCTCTACAACCACTAGAAACAACTAAACAGTAAGAAACCGATGATCTCTTAGCGTACGAAATTCGCGTTTTGTTGGTGCTCCCCCATCGCTATCAAGCTAAGGTTAGATTGGGAAGAGAAAGAGAGCTATTATGAATGATTCTCTTTCAAAATCAAATAAATTTATTATTCCTGAAATATTGTACGATGAAAGCAGAAAAACGATTTTTAAATAACTTTAATAACCACCTATCCAGTAAATTTGATAGGTGGTTATTGTATTTCTGTGGCTTTAAAATAAAGATTGATAATTTATAAAAAGTCTGAATATTTAAAATGAAGATTGATAATATGCAAAAAAACACGGCTCTCTTTTTTTTATTTTCATTCGACAAAATATGACAATAATATGATTGATTGTTTGATACGATAAGTTCGGAAATCTTACATTTTACATAACTGGAGGAAACATAATGTATAAAAAAATGGGTACAATTGCATTAGCTGGAGCACTTACTTTTAGTTTAGCTGCTTGTGGTGAAACAGAAGTAAAGGAAGTAAGTAAAACTGATGCCCCTAAACAAGAGGAAAAAAAGGACAAAAAAGCATCTACTGAAAACAAAGTTTATAAAATCGGGGATACGGTAGAAGTTAATGGTCTACAACTAACTTTCAGTTCAGCTAAATTCGTTGAACCTAACGAATACATCAAGCCTGAAAAAGGAAAAGTTCTAGAAATCGCGTTCAATGCTAAAAATAATGGAAAGAAAGATATATTTTTCGGAACTTCTGAATTAAAAATCGCTGATGCAGAGGGTAACCAATTCAAAGAGTACTTTGGCGGAGAAAACACTTTTGTGACTGAAAATATTGCACCAGGTAATCAAATCACAAACAAAATGTTGTACGATGTACCAGAAGGCGATAAATTCACAGGTACATTCAAACCTACATTTACATTTGATGAAAAATCTGTGAAATTCGAATTCGAAGTAGCTAAATAAGGAGAAATTAAAATGAAAAGAACAACTGAATTTGTATTAGGACTTATTGGTGGTATTTTTGGTATTATTTGTGCGTTTATCGCTTTAATGATCGGTGGTATGGGAGCTGCGTTTGAAGCTGAAGGTGCAGACAGCATCATTGGTTTAGGATGGGGAGCTGTTGCTCTATCTATCTTAGGAATCGTTGGCTGCGTAGTAGTTAAGAAGAACGCTAAAATTGGCGGTATCATGATGACAGTTGCTGCTATTGGCGGATTTATCTGTATCTCTATCGTTTACTTATTACCAGGAGTATTATTATTAATTGGCGGGTTAATGGGTATCTTCCGTAAAGATAAAGCTGCTGTATCTGCTTAAAATAGGCACTCGAAAGAGTGCTTTTTTTATTTCTCAATAATCGAAATTACTTAACGTGGTAAAATAATATTTGGATTGGCATCCAATACCATATTACTATATGATGGTTCAAGTCGCAGGAAGGCACCTTAGGGTGTCTTTTTTTATTTCATTTCGACATAATATGACAAAATAGTTGTGATTATATTTGTTATGATAGTTCAGGTAAATCTTACATTTTAAACGCTGGGGGATACATACTATGAACAAAAAACTATTAACAACACTTACTTGTTTCACTTTATTTATGGGATTAGCAGCATGTTCATCTAACGAGACAGCAAGTACTTCCAAAGAATCTAAAGCTGAGCAAGAAGCACAAAAGGAAGCTGAGAAAGCGAAGAAAGCTGAAGAAAAAGGGACTGTGAAAAAGGAGAAAGCAGAACAAGAGACGGCTGAAAAGCAACGCAAACAGCAAGAAGAGGCTACAAAAAAGGAACAACCAACAACTACTTCTGGTAACACTATTAAAGGCTTAAAAGACGAACTATCCATTGGTATGCCATTTAAAGATTATCTTGCTAAAAAGAAATCATTAAATGTAGAGAATCCCTTCAGTATTTCACTCGGAAAAGGTAATGTAGGTAGTGTTCTTCAAGCTCAAGATGGAGTATTAGTTGTATGTATTGATGGAGAAAAGATATTCGATTTAAAAACATTTAAAAATGTTGATGAAGCTAAAGAATACGAAAAGAGCTTAAAAGTAAAACAATAGATTCGATTCATATTTTTCAATGACCAACATTACTTAATATGGTAAAATAATATTTGGATGGAAGTCCAATACATATTATTAAAATTAAGATGGTTCAAGTCGGAGGAAGGCACCTTAGGGTGTCTTTTCTTTATTTCTTAAAGGACCTTCTCATTCATCATTAAAAAGCATAAGGTTATGTAAACTTCATTTTTATTTTTAAAACAAATTGGTTAATTGATTTAGATCATTTTAATAAAGTATTGCATACTATGAAACTATAATCTATAGGTTATTAATCCTTTAATTTAGTGGGAGGTGAATTTAATATGCCTTTCTCTACTGGTCCAATTGAAAACGTAGGAAATCAACCTACTAATGCAACTAGAGCTAGGGTTAAAATTCTCAATCGTACTGCAGGTCCACTTACTGGGGTAGTTAGATCTTTTAGACTTGACGGTACAAGAACATTAATCGAACAGATAAACTTTAATGTGGCTGCTAATGCTTCTGAATTTATAAATCTAAGTTTAGTTCACTCTACTTTGGGACAAGCACTTCAATATGAAGTTGAAATTGTTCCTAATCAAAACGGTGGTTTATACAGTGTCTACGGAATAGCACCTGGTAATGTTATTATTACTGCACAACGAGTTTTGAATTCAGAACTAACGCAGATTCTTTAGTTTTAAAATTAAAGTGGTTCAAGTCGGAGGAAGACACCTTAGGGTGTCTTTTCTTTATGCCAAAAAATGTTATATTTAACTTATGGAAAGGGGAGAAAATAATGTTAAACGAATTAATAGCAATGGATAAGGATTTAAAAGATTTTCTTTGCAAACAAATATTCGAAAATCGTAATGCTGTAGAAATGAACTTAATTTTTGAAGGTGAAGATTATGGACATAGTGAACAAGCTATAACAAATGCGTTATACATCTTTAAGAATACGGGATTAATAAATCAACCTCCAATGGGAGTATTAGGAACAGTTCCTGGAAACTATGATTTTCTAATTGACGATCCAAGGTTCAACGAATTAAAGGGACAAGGATATCTATAAGGGGTACCTCCACATGCCCATCAAGTTAATATTTTGAGTACCCCAAAAACAAAAATTTTATCTCTCCACAGTTAGTTGTCTATGAGAATTCAGTTCATTTTTTTTTTTTGGATAGTTGCTTTTCTTAGCTTGATGGGTGTGTGGTGCTCCCCCTGTTAGTAGTAATTTTAATATCACTATGGATAAATTACTTTTAAAACTTTACTTCCGAGAACGATAATTATGTAAATAAGCTGTCCATATGGGCAGCTTATTTTATCTTTTGTTTAGCACGGGGATTTTTTCGTGAAGAAAAGACACCCATATAAGAGTGTCTTTTCCGATAGTTTTTTAGCAGAAGCAGCTAGCTCCAACTATGATTAATAAAATAAATAATACAACTAATAAAGCAAATCCTCCAGCGAAGCCGCCGCCGCCGCAACTACCACAACTACCACCAAAGCCCATAATAGTTCCTCCTTTAGATAAGAGGATAAAACAAGGGGTCACTCATGTATTTTAACGGGTTCACTTTACTTTATGTTTTTAAGCATGAATTGAGCAGGTCCTTTTGAAAATAAAGAAAAGACACCTTATAAGGTGTCTTCCTTCGATTTGAAACATTTTAAGTTTAATAATATACGGTCTCGCCACAGACCTATTAGGCTGGCATTTTATAGTGTTTCTGAACAAAATTTTGTGCTGATTTTGAATCCTTAAGTTGATGGGGATCCTTTTACGTTTTATCATTTTTAAAAAAATCCTTCATTATCTTAGCGCCTTTAATATTCACCGTCACACCTTCAACTTTATCTTTCTTCTCATCTTTAGCAATCGTAATTTGTTCCTTATTATCAACCCACACAAGAAACTCTTCTTTTGAGTCATCTTTATATGTAACGGTTATAGTAGAATGCGCAGATGCCCTCTTTTTTTGATCTAGTGTGATTGTTTTCGGTGTTCCTTTTTGGACTGCTGAAGCGATTGATTGTATCATTTCCTCGTTATCTGTTTGAGATTTGGAACTAGTATTACTTGTTGTTCTGAACATCTCAATGTTGGTAATGTCTGCAGAGTTTAATTGAATGGCATTTTTCGTATTTTCTTGCTTAGTTGTTGGAGTATTGTTTGTAGTAGAAGTGCTTGTACAACCTATTAAAGTGAAAGATAGAACACTTAGAGCGCATATAAATATGATTTTTTTCATAGTATCCCTCCTTATGTTTAATTATAATAATTTTCTGTTATTTTAGGTAGTTATTGTAAGGAGATAATTTTGTAAATCATAGGGAGACATGTTTACTAGTTTTAATGATGTTCGTATGAATAATATGAAGCGTATATATGAAAAATATGCGGTTCATTCTCTATCAAAATCAAAATTCACATAATTTTTTTCATATTTTATGTTTAACATTTCGAAAATGGGTGTATTACATATAATATAACAAATAATTCATTTTAGAGGAGGAAGTTAAAGATGGAAACGAAGTATAGTAAACCTTTTGTATATGAATTTATTACGGAGAAAGAGGTCATGAATGCAGCGAATGATCTAGTGAAGAAAGGAATAGACCAAAAAGATATTTACGTATTAACACATGAGAAAGAAAGGACAGATAGAATCGCAGACAATGTAGACGTGAATACAATTGGAATAAAAGAAGAGGGACTTGGGACAAGTATTATTAATGTTTTTCAAAAAACAGGAGATCAGTTAAGAAATAAGATGCAAGAATTAGGACTTAATGAGGAAGAAGCTAACTTTTATGAAGAAAAACTGGATGAAGGGAAAATCTTGTTATTCGTTAAGGATTTAGAAAGAGTCGGTGAATGGTTACAAGAAAGAAGATGCACGTATTCTATTTAAATTCATACTCTTTAAATCTACAAATCTATTACGAAAAGGAGATTGGAAATATGAGTGAGAGCGGGCTAAAAGAACAAATTACTGGTAAAGTTGAAAAGAAAAAGGGACAAGTAAAAGAAGGAATTGGTGAAGTTACAGAAGATAGAGAGTTGAAAAATGAAGGGAAGTGGGAGAAGACGAAGGGAACTGTAAAAGAAGAAGTCGGAAAAGTGAAACAAAAGATAAGTGATGGATTGGATAACAAAGAATAATACATGTTTATCAAGCTTTGGTTAAACGCCAAAGCTTGATAAATCCATTATAAAAATATATAGGAGGTCTAATTGTGGGACTTATTATTACGTGTATTGTAGGTGGACTTATTGGTGCGTTAGCTGGAATGATTACGGGAAAAGACTTTCCTTTAGGTATAGTTGGTAATGTTATTGCCGGATTAATCGGATCTTGGGTAGGTAGTGCGTTATTTGGTCACTGGGGCCCTGAATGGGGAGGCATCTTTATTCTTCCAGCTTTATTAGGTGCAATCGTCTTTATTTTAATCGTTACATTCTTTTCTAGAATGCTACGGAAAGCGTAAGTATGATAATGAATAGTAATCTTAAGTTTATTATATGTAGCTATAAAGTTAATAAACTGATAAAAATACATAAAAAAGCATCCAATTAAAATAATTTGGATGCTTTTTTAATGTATTTTACATAGGAATCAGTGAGGATGGCCCCACTGATTGAGATTACATATTAAGCTATCGTTACTTTTTTACAATTATTTATTCTTACGACCTGCCTTGGTTCTATATGAGATAAGTCCTCGCTATTACCTATATCAACTACAATTGTATTCGTTAGTATGTTAATAATGGAACCAATTAATTTTGTAGCATGATCGTGTCGATAAGAAAATTGAACAAAATCTCCCTTTTTAAAGCTGTGCTCTTCCATAGATAGATCCCCCTAAAAATAATGTTTATACATTATACATACACAAATTTATAAGGTTTAAACATTTGGTAGTATTTTTTTTAGTGTTAAGCTGAGAAAGGTGTAGAAAATTTATTTACAATTAAAATGAAAAAATATGTTTAAAACTAATTTTTATGGGTAATTACATAGTAGTAGTTTGAGATAAGGGGGCGGAAATGATGAATTTGGCAATAAATATTTTGCAAAATGATTTAGGTTATACGGTACAACTTAATGGTGAGATTGATGCGTATACGGCATCAGATTTAAAAAATAAGATTATGCCTATTGCAAGCGAAAAAGAGGTTCATATTGTAGTAGATTTTACTGAGGTAGAGTATATGGATAGTACAGGTTTAGGCGTTTTTATAGCTCTATTAAAAGCAATTAAGAAAAATGATGGAAAACTAGAGTTTATTGGTGTATCTAAAAGACTAAAAAGATTATTTGATATTACAGGACTAACAGAAATATTAAATTTGAATTCAGATATTGAAAAAGTAGAAAGAAGGTGACTAGGGATGATGGAGAAATTTGAAAAGATAGAAATGAAAATTCCTGCAAAAGCAGAATATGTGGCTATTATTCGTTTAACAATGGCTGGTGTTGCGAATCGAATGGGCTTTGCTTATGACGATATAGAAGATATGAAAATTGCTATTAGTGAAGCATGTACAAACATTGTACAACATGCGTATAAGGAAGACATTGGAGAAATTACAATTGTCTTTGGTCTATATGAAGATCGATTAGAAATTATGGTTGCGGATAATGGAGTTAGCTTTGATTTTAGCACTTTAAAAAGGAAAGTTGGTCCGTATGATATTAATAAACCAGTAGAACATTTGCCGGAAAATGGTTTAGGTTTATATTTAATAAATACGTTAATGGATGATATACAAATTATGCATGATGAGGGCATGACAGTTTTAATGACAAAATATATACAAAGAGAGCAGGTGGAGAATGATGGAAATCCAATCTCAACCTACAAATCTTACTAAAGAAGACGTTATTAAACTAATTGCAGAATTCCAACAAAACCAATGTGATGAAGCGCAGGAAAGGTTGGTTGATCACTATAAAAACCTCGTACATTCCATTGCATACCGCTATTCAAAAGGTGGGCCGATGCATGAGGATATTATACAAGTAGGGATGTTAGGGCTCTTAGGCGCAATAAGAAGGTATGATTATTCGATAGGGAATGCTTTTGAACCGTTTGCAATACCTACGATAGTAGGGGAAATAAAGAAGTATTTACGTGATAAAACTTGGGGCGTTCATGTTCCAAGGCGAATTAAAGATTTAGGCGGGAAAATTAAACTTGCGATAGAGGAGCTAACAGATCACCTACAACGTTCACCGAAGATTATAGAGATTGCGAATCATTTAGGACTATCCGAAGAGGAAGTTCTAGAAATTATGGATGCTAAAAATAATTATCAAGTATCTTCCTTAGATGATGTAGTTGAAAATTCATCTGATGGAAGTTCGGTAGCGAGAATTGAATCTGTAGGTGAAGTAGAGCAAGGATATGAAGAGACAGAAAGACGTCTCGTTTTAAAGGATATTTTTAACGTATTAAATGATACGGAAAAGAGTGTCATTCATTATATATTTGGAGAAAATTTAAATCAAAAGGATACAGGGGAACGGTTAGGTATTTCACAAATGCACGTTTCTCGTATTAAAAGACAAGCGATAAGTAAATTGAAGCAAGCGGCGTTTTTAGATACATAAAAATTTTAAAAAATTATGTTTAAAACATGAGAAAAGGGGTAGTTATTAAGTATAGGAGGAGATATTAAAATGTCACACGATGTGAAAGAACTAATCGAAGGATTGAATGAAGATTTAGCAGGAGAATACTCGGCAATTATTATGTATAACCATAATGCAGCTACAGTTTCTGGTATATATAGACAAGTGTTAAAACCTTTCTTTGAATCTGAAATTAGTGATGAACAAGGACATGCCCTATATTTAGCGGAGAAAATTAAGACGCTAGGTGGTACACCTACTACAATCCCTTTACCAGTGAAACAAGTAGAAGATGTTAGAGAAATGTTAGAAGCAGCTAGACAATCAGAATATGAAACAATTAAGCGTTATGAAACGAGAAAAGAACAGGCAGCGAAATTAAATATGACAGAGTTAGTTGTAAAGTTAGAAGATATGATTGCAGATGAAACAAATCATATGGAAGAATTAGATCGCCTTTTAAATGACAAAGCAATGGTGTTAAATTAAAAGTGGAAATTTATAGAGTGAAAGAACAAACTCTCATTTCTAGGGGGTTTGTTCTTTTGCTGTGTAAATATGTTTGAGTAGGAAATTTTCATTTTATAACTGAGTATGCAATACTAGAAAAATAGAAAATGATAATAGATTTACATTTTAAATAAGAAAAGGGGAAATAACTTGTGTCCATTTTAATTGTCGATGATAATCCGGTTAACATCTTTGTAATTGAAAAAATTTTAAAACAAGCCGGATATCAGGATCTTGTATCGCTTAATTCTGCACAAGAGCTTTTCGAATACATCCATTTTGGAAAAGATTCTTCCAGGCATAATGAAATTGATTTAATACTATTAGATATTATGATGCCTGAGATTGATGGACTTGAAGTTTGTAGGCGATTACAAAACGAGGAGAAGTTTAAAGATATTCCTATTATTTTTGTAACAGCTTTAGAAGATGCGAATAAATTAGCTGAAGCGCTTGATATAGGCGCAATGGATTATATTACGAAACCTATAAATAAAGTTGAATTGTTAGCTCGTATGCGTGTGGCATTACGCTTGAAATCGGAATTGAATTGGCATAAAGAACAAGAGGAAAATCTTCGTAATGAATTAGATTTAGCTACACAAGTACAAAGAAACTTATTAAGTAGCCCATTAAGAGAAGATCATATAAAAATTGAAGCAAGTTACTTACCTTCATTCAAACTAGCTGGAGATATGTATTATTGGTATAAAATCGATGAAAACCGCTACGGTATTATATTATTAGATGTGATGGGACATGGTGTATCTGCTTCATTAGTTTGTATGTTTATTTCGTCTGTATTACGTGAAACGATTAAATGTTTAATCGATCCAGAACTTGTCATTAAAGACTTAAATAAATATATGACTCTTTTACATAATGAGAATGACAATATTCCATATTATTTTACAGCAATATACTTAGTAGTGAATACAGAAAAGAGAACAATTGAATATGTAAATGCAGGACATCCTTCTGGATACGTTTTAGTTGATGAAGAGAATGTAGTGGAACTAAATCGCGGGAGTTGTGCGGTAGGATTTTTTGATGAAATAAAAGTTGAGAAGACAGTCATACCTTTTGAGAAAAACGCTCAAATATTATTGTTTACAGATGGTGTTCTTGAATCAATTGCAAATGATGAATTTGAGTCTGAAGAGAAATTACGTACTTTTACAGAAAGAAAATGGGGAGATTTAGAAGAAGAGATAGAAGGGTTTTATAAGGAAGAACAGAAGAAAACACAATCAGATGATATGTGCCTAATTATGATACAAACGAATGCGAAATAAAAAGCGTATGAAATCCAAACAGAGGATTTCATACGCTTTTTATTGTATTTTTTGATAGATTTGTTCGTTAGGGTTAAATTGGATATAATGCGGCATTATACCTGAAAAACGAAGAGTTTCTTTATTTCCTAAACATAGGAATCCATTGTGACCTAAGCTTTCATAAAATAGTTGCTGTACTTGGTTTTGAAGTTTACTCGTAAAGTAAATTAAAACGTTACGGCAAAGTATAATATGAAATTCGTTAAAAGATTGATCGGTTACTAAATTATGTTGCGCAAAAATAATGTTTTGTAACAGGGGTGGATTAAAATAAGCAAAACGATTATCTGTTGAATAATAGTTAGAAAATGCTTGTGTACCGCCAGCTTGTAAATAGTTTTTCGTATAAGTTTGCATTTTATTTAACGGAAGGATGCCTTGTTTTGCTTTTTCTAACACATTTGTATTCATATCTGTTGCGTAAATAACAGCTTTTTCACTTAATCCTTCTTCGTGAAGTAAGATGGACATTGATAACACTTCTTCACCAGTTGCGCATCCAGCATGCCAAATTCTAATTTCAGGATACTTTTTTAATTCAGGAATAACATGCTCTCTTAACGCTTTAAAAAAAGTAGGGTTACGGAACATTTCAGTTACATTAATGGAGAAATCATTTAATAACTGTTCTAAAAAACCTTCCTCATGAATTACTTTTTCAATTAATTTTGAAATGGTTGGGATATTAGAGAGCTGCATTCGATTACAAATTCTTCTATAAATAGATGTGCGAGCATATTGGCGAAAATCAAATCCTGACAGTTTAAATACCGCTTCCAATAGTAATTCAATTTCTAAGTTCGTACGCTTATCCATATCTACGGATGGATCAAAATTATAATACTTATTTTCCACTTAAACTAAACCTCACTTATTTTATTAACCATACACTCATTACCGAATAGAGTTGATGTAAATTTAATGGTTTACTTATATAATCTGAAGCGCCAGCAGATAAACATTTTTCTTTATCATTTGGCATTGCTTTCGCAGTTAATGCGATAATAGGTATTTCATGTAACCCTAAATTCATTCGGATATGTTCCATCGTTTCATAACCGTCCATATTTGGCATCATAATATCCATTAAGATAAGGTCAATATTTGTATTGCTTTTTAGTATTTCTAAACACTCTATGCCGTTTTGTGCAGTAATAATGTTGGCATGTTGTTTTTCTAATGCATTTTGTAATGCAAATATATTTCGGTGATCATCATCGACAATTAAAATAGTTTTCTCTTGGAAGACGTTATTTGTTTCTGGAGTAACTATAGTTTCCTCAACAACTTCAACAGGAATAATGTCATCTATCGTTGCTGCAACTTCTAAATTGGATACTTGTATATCAGTTAATCCATTTGGAAGGTTAGGAATATATACAGTGAAAGTACTGCCTTCTCCTACATGACTCTCTAACGTAATCCAACCACCTAACAATCTAGCAAACTCTTTACAAATCGATAATCCTAAGCCTGTACCACCATATTTTCGAATCGTTGCGCCATCTGCCTGTTGAAAGGCTTCGAAAATGAGTTGATGCTGTTCTTTTGCAATACCAATACCAGTATCTTTTACTGAAATTGTCATCCAATCATTACTTATAGACTGCATATCATGACTTAAATTAGTTGTTTCTATCGAATCGAAATGTAAAGAGACGGATCCTTTTTCCGTGAATTTAAATGCATTGGATAATAAGTTTTTTATAATTTGTTCAATCCGTTTTGCATCTGTATAAAACAGATCAGGAATAGCATCACTGTCTTCAATAGTAAATTCGACATTTTTTTGTGCAGCTATATGTAAAAACTTTTGATGCATACTTGCTGCCATGTCACTTATGTTCGTTGCTTCAAAAATAACATCTAGTTTTCCGGCTTCTACTTTAGATAAATCTAGTATGTCATTAATTAAAGTAAGTAAATCTTTCCCTGATGAATGAATAACGGTTGCTAATTCAATTTCATCATCGGATAAATGATTATCATGATTTTCTTTTAACATTTCTGATAATAGTAAAATACTATTTAACGGTGTGCGTAATTCGTGTGACATATTTGCTAGAAATTCTGATTTGTATTTTGAGCTACGTAATAACTCACTTGCTTTTTCCTCTAATTCTGATTTAGTAATTTGTAAGTCAGCTGTCTTTTGCTCGGCCTCTTCCGTTCTAGACTCTAGTTGTTCATTCGTTGTTCTTAATTCTTCAGCTTGCATTTGTAGTTCTTCAGCTTGCGTTTGCAATTCTTCTGATTGAACTTGCAACTCTTCTGTCATTGCTTGTGATTCATGTAAAAGAGTTTGAATTCGCATACGTCCCATAATACTATGGATCGTTAGACCTAGGTTATCAACGGTTTGTTGAATTAAATCTTGATGTAAGTCTGAAATCTCAGTTACACTTACTAACTCCATTACTGCGATCACTTCATCTTCAAATAAGATAGGGACGACTAGTAGGTTTTGAGGGCGTATTTCTAATAAGCCGCTAGTGACATAACGAAATTCTTCTGGTATTTCTCGAAGAATAAAGCTTTGTTTTTCTAAAGCACATTGCCCAATTAAACCTTCACCCATTTTAATGGATTGTTTTCCAATATCAGCACCTTGATCAGCGAAAGAAGCTTTCTTTACATAGTAGACAGTTTCTTCAATTTCTTCACGTACATAGAATGCACCGCAAGAGGTTTGCGTTTTTTGTATAACTCCACTAAGAATTTTTTTACCTAACATCTCAATAGAAGGTATACCTTGATACATTAAAATTAATTCTGCAAGCTCGGTTTGTAACCACTCTCTTTTAGATATTTCGTCTAGTAGGTGGTTCGTTGTATGAGCAAGCTCTTTTATTTCATCTCGCGTGTTTACATGAATTCTTTCAGTAATTTTTTCTTTAGAAGAAATGGATTTAATAGCTTGAATTACGTTTTTAATCGTTTTTGTAATGGAATTCGAAATATAGAGTGAAATGATAATAGAAATACAAGAAAGTAAGAACAATAAACTGTATAACCAAATCTCTAATTTATTATTTTCAGTATCTAATTGTGCAGCTCTTTTTTTCGTTAGTTGCTCCTCTACACCACGGAAGTTAGTTAGCTGCGATTGTAATGACTGAATTTGAGTCGTGTCGATTGCTTGTATGTTATTACTATTATGATTTGTAATTAATGGATGAATCTCTTTATTAATCCAACTATTAATATTTTCGTTAATCTGTTTTAATTTTTCTTGCTGAGAGGGGTTATCCTCTAATAGAGCCAAAAGATCTTGATAATGTTTTTCGTAATCCTTTTCCGCAGTGTTAAGGGATTGCACGTAATTTGCATCATTAGAAGTAATAAATCCTTTCGCTTTATTTTCAATTGTTAGCAATTCTTTCTCCACTTGATTCGTTAAATTAAGAACTTTAAAATCGTGATCAATAATAAAATTACGAGATTTTTGTAAATTGGAAATCTCATTGTTTAACATAATGAAAGAAATAAGTAAGAACAAAATCATAACTAAATAACCAGTCATAATTTTGTAGCGAATACTAAATTTTGCTTTCGATTTCATTAAAAATTCCTACCTTCAAGGTTATTCAAAGTTTTCTATTGTAAAGGATGAAAAACGTAATATATATTATATCAGTTTTCATAAGGCCAAACTAGAAATCCCCCTATTGTATTAGGGGGTCCCGTTTTGAATAGAGGAAATCATTTTGAAATATAAAAACATATATGAAAAGTAACGATCGAGGGAATAGGGGGATAATAAAACTTTTAAGAAGGAAAGAGTGTTCTTAAAGCTTTTTTTGCATCTATTCCTTCAAAGATAAATAATACAAGCTCTCTCTTTTTTACAGTAAGGAAAAAGGATATTAATGTGCTTAAGCTTTTAATAGAAGTAAGTGTTCCGTGTTTACTTATAAATAAATTAGTTTGAAATGTTGTCATTAAAGCATAAAAATGATGAATCTGCTTTATTGTAGGTGTTTCATTATAAAGAATAGTAGTAGATTGGATTGCATTCATCGAAATATTCCTTTCTGTATAGTAAGCATAACAATATAAACATACCCGTTTTAAAAAATGTTAAACATATAAATAAGAAAAAATATAATTATAGTTTTTTACGTTTAGAAAGGGTTACGAAGGGTATACATATACTACAAAGAGATTGACTGAAGATGAATTGTAAGATTTCTAGTCTATAAAAATATACTTTTACTTTAAATAAAAAGGAGTCTGGTATACATGAATGAAATGATGATTGATATTACATTTGATTTAATTTACTTGTTAAGTAGTTCGCTTGTAATGCTTTTACTATTCGCTTTTTTCGTAAATGGTTATGTTAATAAGAAGGTTAGTGTATACAGAAATGAAGAAAGATAAAGATACATTATATAAAACTTTAGGAGGTTAATAGTTATGGATGTAGATAGAAAAATAGTAGGTATTTTTAGAACAATTGATGATGCGGCATTCGTTATTAATGAATTAAAAGATAAAGGATACTCGGCGGGTAACATTTCAGCTATTGCGAAGGATCAAAAGGAAATTGAACATCTGGAAGAAAAATCGGGTGAAAAAGTGAATAGTGAAACGGCACATAAAGCGGATATCTTTTCAGCGACAGGGCTTGTGGCAGGAGGAGTAGCAGGCGGACTCGGTGGTTTATTAACAGGTCTTGGTATACTTGCCGTTTCTGGAATGGGTCCAATCGTAGCAGCGGGACCTATCGCAGCAGCTATTGGAGGAGCCGGTATTGGCGGAGGAGCTGGAAGTTTAATAGGAGCATTTATCGGATTAGGAATTCCCGAAGAACATGCTAAGAAATATGAAGAATACATTTACGATGGAAATATATTAATTTTAGTAGATGCAAAATTAGATGATAAGTTAGAAATCTATAAAATATTTGATAAACATAATGCTTATAACTCTGATTACTTTAAATAGTATGTACTTCATATATCATTTTTGGATCTTACAACTTTGGCGCGGCCGAGGAGTCGTATGAATATAAGAGAGGAAGGGCTTATATTAGCAGATCAAGTTCTATCATGTTATCCCGCATTAACGGGCAGTAAGACCCCCACCTCAAAATTCAGCGAAAGCAAAGAAGTTAGGTGGGGGTCGGGCTGCCCGTAAAAGCCCGATTGGTTCAACTAATAATCAGTGGGGGATGAACAAAACCCCCACTGATTAAAGTTTCACTTTATTGAAAAGGGAAGAGGTGTCTTTTCGTGATTGTAAAAATATTAAAGGATAGTAGTAATAGTTTCCTTTGTACGGTTCAAAATAAAAATGGAGAGAAGTATGTGAAGAAATGGTTTAGTAAACATGAAAACAATGAAGAATTAGGGCGACCAACCTTTAAAGAAGTAGAAAAGGACTGGAAAGAAAATAGAGAATCATTTGTGTATCCCGATATTAAAGCGCTTCATTCTTACAAAACTGTCACATTCATGTAAGGTAATTGAATAGATTCGTTACTTTTTTCATGTCATAATAAAGACATAAGAAAGCTAATCAAAAAACTATAAGTTATTAGGAGAGTGTCAGTCATGATTGTAACAACAACGTCTGGAATCCAAGGTAAAGAAATTATTGAGTATATTGATATTGTAAATGGTGAAGCTATTATGGGTGCAAATATTGTTCGTGATTTATTCGCTTCCGTTCGTGATGTTGTCGGTGGCCGTGCTGGTTCTTATGAAAGCAAGCTAAAAGAAGCTCGTGATATCGCGATGGATGAAATGAAGGAACTTGCAAAACAAAAAGGTGCGAACGCTATCGTTGGTATTGACGTAGATTATGAAGTTGTTCGCGATGGAATGTTAATGGTTGCTGTAAGTGGTACAGCTGTACGTATATAATTAAATAAAAAACAGGCTCACCCCTTGAAGCGTATGCTTTAAGGGGATTTTTTTGTTTTCAAGTAGTAGAAGTAAAAAGAATGAGCTTGATCCTTTAGGAAAAAGCTCATTCTTTTTATTTAAGCTATAAGATCTTTTGCTTCTACTTTCTTTTTGTTCATGACTAAAGTTAAAATGAACAAAATTAAGTTTAAAAGTGCCATTATAATAAAAATTTGCGTATAACCATCAAAATAGTCACGAGCGATTCCTGCTAGGACAGGAATGACTCCGCCCATAATGTATCCTCCGGACTGCATCATAGCGGTCCATGCACTCGCATCTTCTGAAGTTTTTGTTTCATATAGCGGTAGCATGAGAGCGAGTGGGAATACGCCGCCGAGTCCGATACCTAGTAAAATAGAAGGAATCCATGGTGTAGTTAGTGGGTAAATCATAAGCGATAAACCTACGAGTACGAAGCATATACTCCCTAATAACCAAAGTGCTCGGTTTTTATAAATATCCGCTAATGTTGGAATTAAAAAGCTGCATATCATTTGAACAACTGTAAAAACAGTTATGAGAGTACCAGCTTGTTCGCTACTGACACCCATATTTTGATTTGCGGGCGCAAGCCAAGTCGTAATGGAGTAAAAGATTCCTGATTGTAGTCCGAAAAAGATTGTGAACAACCATGCTTTTTTATTTCTTAAAGGTAAACTATTATTCTTTTTATCTTGTGTACTCGTATTCTTTTTTCGTTTCATAACCGGATACCAAAATATAATAGCGATAATAGTAAGTACACCCCAAAAAGCGAGTGCCATATTCCAATCGTCTTTTAATACATGTTGTAAAGGAATCGTTAACCCTGCACTTAAAGAAGCACCAGTTCCCATACCTACTGAATATATGCCAATCATTAAGCCGATTTTCGTAGGGAATTTTTCTTTAATAAAACCTGATAGTAACGGACCTGCAAGTGCAATTCCAATGCCGATAAATAAAGAGCTCGCGAATAATGTGGAAATGGAAAAGGTAAAAGCTCTCATGCATGTTGCCAAGCCAATTAAAATAAGACAAGCCATAATTGATTTTTCTGCCCCGTATTTCCTAATTACCTTCCCAGTCAGTAAGGCGAATGTCCCCATACAAAAAACAGGAATAGCTGTTAAAAAGCTAACGGAAAAATTGCTTATATTTAAGTCTTGTCGGATTGTTTCTAATACAGGTGAAACAGATGTAATTCCGATACGTAAATTAATAGAAACAAAAAATAGTGCTAGTATATACAAATAAGTTCGTTCTTGATGTTTCAATTTCATTTTCTCCTCTCTTAAACATCAGATGTTATTGAGTATATCATCTGATGTTTAAGTGTAATATATAAGGAGCTTATTTCAGCTCCAAATTTTGAACGGCGTATGTTCGTGCCTCTTCGGCATTTTGTTTTAAAATAGCTTGGAATAATTTTTCATGAATTTCAGAGTTATCTTCATAGTTCACTGTATTTAATATTAATTGGCTTAAAATGTGGCGAAGGGCAGGTACGAAAGATTGATACAAATCAAGTAGAACTTCGTTTTTGCTCGCCTTTGCAATTGCTAGATGAAACTGAATGTCTGCATCTATGTATGCCACATAATTTCCTTCTTGAAGGGTATTTTTTCTTTTATTCAAATGTCCTTTTAAGTATAAAAGATCCTCTTCACTTCGGCGCTGTGCCGCTAACATAGCTACTTCTTTATCTAACATATTTCTTGCTTCATACACATGATTAATATTAGCTGCTTGCAGTCGTTTTTCAAATGAATCTTGCGTTGTATTTAGTGAGACAATACGAGTACCTTGTCCTTGTCGAACTTCTAATATGCCGGCATGTACTAATATCTTTATGCTTTCTCGCAGCGTTGAACGTCCTACTCCTAACTCTTCCATTAATTGCGGCTCTGTAGGGAGGCGATCGCCAACTTCATACTCGCCAGAAAAGATTTTCTCTTGTAGACGTTCCAACACTTCATCGACTAATTTCCGCCGAGAAACTTTTGAAAAAGATTTCTTTTCTTTTATATTCATCTGCTCATCTCCTGTTATATTCGCTTTTATGATAACCAATTTAAGTTCTGTTGACAATGTTATTTTTTAGGTAGTTGAAGCGGGGATACTAAAATAGGGTTTATAAGACATAAAAAAATCTATTTTGAAAAAATCAATCAAAATAGATCTTTCAATAGCATTTACTAACCCGTCAAAAACACTTTCCCTTTCGTTTTTTCAGCAGACTGTACGACATCAACCGCACTTTTCACATCCGCTAAGTCATACGTAGAATGTACCGTCATAAAATATAATTGCTTATTTTCCACTAAACGAATTAAGTGATGAAACGTTTCTTGCCATTTATATGGTGACACTTCATTATTCCAATATCGTAAATGAAATATATTCGCGTGCACTTTTGCTTTCGTGATAATCTCTGACCAGTTTACTTGTATACCTGATAGAAGGCCGATAGTTAAAAAGCACCCATTTGGACGTAAGGAGAAAGCTAATTCATTTCCATCCGGTCCCCCGATAGAATCAATGGCAGCATCTGCACCAAGCCCGTTTGTTAACTCCATAACTGTTTCATAAAGCGGGGCAGTGGAAGTATCTATTACATATTCGGCACCAAGCTGAAGTAATTCCTCTGTATGTTTACTATTTCTCGTAACTGCAATTAATCGGAAGTTTAAAATTTGTGATAACTGAGCAAAAAGATGACCAATAGCGGATCCACAAGCATTTACTAATAAAACGTCATTCTGTTTTAAGTTTAGCGTTTCTGTGCATGTGACCCACGCCGTAAGGGGATTAATATACATTTGCGCCGCTGTAAAATCATCGATGGAATCAGGAATAGGCACTACAAAGTCAGCTGGCGTCTTCACATATTCTTGCCAAGTACCTTCTCCGCGTAACGGTAAAACCCGTTTACCGATAAGGTCTCTAGTAACGCCCGCGCCAACATCTTCTACAATACCAACACCTTCATAACCAGGAATGTTAGGTAAAGGGATTCTATGTGCATACGCTCCGGTTACGGGAATTAAGTCAGATGGATTAATCGGTCTAACTAACATACGAACTAAAACTTCATTATCTTTTAATGGTTCTATATTTTTATATTCAACCTGTAACACATCTTTTGGATTGCCAAACTCATGAAATTGAATGTGTTTTCCGTGCAAGATAAATGTTCCCCCTTAGTTTGATTGGGTTAATTATAGCATTTTTGGTTTAAATGATTATTTCATTAGCACTAAATAAAAGGGAACAGAAAGTCGTCGTTTATACTTTGAGGAGATTTTGATTGTGCAAACTTTTAAAATATACATTAATTATGTAGCATTGTATGGATTGCTGAATAATAATCTTACATAAACATCAATGCATTTCGATATACAATATTTCATATTTATATTTGGTAATGAGGATGAAGAGGAATCAGTGACTTATCCCGCTATTTGTGGGAGTCGGGCTGTATGTAAAAGCCTTCACTTTATCAAAATGTAAGTTGCATCTTGTATAATGTAATAGTGGAGGTCAGATATGAAAAAAATAAGTTTAAATATAGATTTGGATACAAATGTATTGGAAGTGGTATTTATTCCAAGAAGGTTTATTATTTTATGGGTTACACTCGTATATATAGCTTCAATGCTTTTAGAATTTCGTAATAATATTTTCTCTATGGATAGTTTTTTCTTTACAATAGTCATTGTTATTCATACTATTTTTCATTGGTATGCGAGTTCATTAAAAAATAGGCAATTGTTGTACTTCTTTTTTGTACAACTTTTCATTGTGTTTTTGGCTGCATTTATTGCAACAAATGCTTCGATAGCGATTTTTGTTGGATTAACTCCTATTTTAATCGCCCAAAGCTTATATGTTTATAACAATATATTTAAAGTAATGGCAGTTTTTACTCTTATGTATGCAATATTTTGTGCTGCAATTAGTATCAATTATGGTGTGAATAAATTAGCTATTCTTATCTCTATGTTTCTTTTAGTGTTAGCAATTATTATTCCTTTTTCTTATATTAATAAGCAGCAATTTGATGCACGTAATCGTATACAGAGCTATATTCAAGAGTTAGAGTCTGCATATATGAGAGTGGAAGAATTGACATTAGCTAATGAAAGGCAGCGTATGGCAAGAGATTTACATGATACGTTAGCGCAAGGTTTAGCAAGCTTAATTATGCAATTGGAAGCAATAGATGCCCATATGCAAAAAGGGAATACAGGACGATCTCAAGAGATTATGAAACAAACTATGATAAGAGCGAGACAAACTTTACATGATGCAAGGTTGGTTATTGATGATTTGCGTCATACTACTAATTCATTTAATGGAGCAGTAAAAGAAGAGGTTCAACGTTTTTCTGAAGCTACGTCTATACATGTGAGATTTACTATCCAAAGCCCACCGTATATTTCAAGCGTAGTAAAAGAGCACTGCTTATATGTAATTAGTGAATGTTTAACGAATATCGCAAAACATTCACAGGCAGCAGATGTAAATTTAAATGTTGAATATATCGATGATCTTGAAAAACTTACTATTGAAGTTGAAGATAATGGAATTGGTTTTGACACTAGATATATCGGTAAGAATCCTGGACATTATGGTTTAATTGGTCTAAATGAGCGTGTTCGATTGATTAAGGGAGAAATACATATATTGAGTGAAAAGATGAAAGGTACGAAAGTGTATATTCAAGTGCCTATAAATAAAGAAGGAGATAGCCATGAAGCATAACGTATTAATTGTAGATGATCATTTTGTTGTAAGAGAAGGTCTGAAATTAATAATAGAAACGAGTGATTCATTTCAAATTATAGGTGAGGCTGCAAACGGAGAAGAAGCCCTTTCTTTCATAGAAAAGAAGAAACCTGATGTCATTTTAATGGATTTGAATATGCCTAAAATGAGTGGTTTAGAAACAATTGAGGCTTTGAATGAAAAACAAAACCATACGCCGATTATTATATTAACTACTTATAACGAAGATGAATTAATGTTAAAGGGAATTGAGTTAGGGGCAAAAGGATATTTGCTAAAAGATACGGATCGTGAGAATTTGTTTCGAACATTGGAAGCGGCTATTCGAGGTGAGATTTTACTACAACCAAATATTATGGAAAAGATAGTGAAGTATAAAAGGAAAGAAGTACATGCTGATAAGGTTGCAGAAAATAACTTAACGGTTAAAGAATTGTTTGTGCTGAAAGCTATTGCGCGCGGATATAAGAATAAAGAAATTGCATTTGATATGGGAATAGCTGAGCGAACGGTAAAAGCATATTTAACAAATATATACAATAAATTAGGTGTTAATTCACGGTCAGAAGCAGTAGCTGTATCTATTGAAAGGAAGTTAATTCATTTTTAAAACATTATATATGCCCAATCGTACATTATAGGCTTGCCCTTTTGTACGATTTTTTTATTTCTTTCTCATGTTATGCTTCAGAAAGTATGAGAGATTTAAGAATAATCTAATTGCATTACAATTATAGACGTTTCTAATGTAGGAAAGGAAGAAGAATAATTAAATGGAAACTTTGCTTTTAATTCCTGTATTAATTTTCTTTATTTGGCTGCAAAGCAAACAAAGAAAATTAAACTGGATAGATATTATAACTTTTCTCATGATGATAGGGATTATTACTTATACGGCGCCGCAACCAATGACTAGGGATTTACAAGCAGAGTTACTGGCAGTTACGCTTATTTCTTTCGCTATTGGTGTTTGGCAAGGTGGGGGAATTACAGTCTGTTATGAGGATGAAATTTTATATATTACAAATGGAAAACAGTATTCCATTTCATGGATTCTCTTAATAATTGGCAACATAATTATTATTAATATATTTGAAGGTGGATTTACATTTAATGGACCGTGGTTTCTTTTGTGTAGTGTTGTCATTACATCTGGGGTGAAAACCAGTATTCTATGTGTTCTGTACAAATTAACAGTGCGAAATTGAATGGAAAATCAAAGCTGTTTTCTTTTATCCCGACATAAAACGTATTGCTGTAAGTTCATTAAAAGACTGTAGTTGATAAAAAATGAGAAGGAAGTATTGGAAGAATGGGGGAGTTAACGTAGATGTTTCTACCTATTACTATATTTGATAGGTTTAGTTGGCTGGGGAATGTTGCTTTCTCTTCAGAAAAGACTAGCAGGAATCGAGCGCTTTCGAGGGCTGAAGAAAGAGATGTTAATTTGTGTAATAAGAACTGTATAGGTTCAGTTAATAATATGCATCAAAAAATAACGATAGATTCTGTGGAATATGGTGATAATTGTATATTGGGCCGTGCAGAACCTCATTCAACAATTGTCATAACAAGTAGTGATATGTATGTTGGAAGCGGACGGGTTAATAAGTGTGGGGAATTTAAAATATATACAAATGATTATCTGGAAGAGTATTTGGTACTAGAGATTCAGTTGATAATGGGCGGTTTTTATCAAGGAAGTATAACGGTAAAGTTAAAGTATGATGATTTTCTTTTTATTTACTAAATAAAAAGGAAGCAACCGTAGTCGCTTCCTACATCTATTAAGCCGAAGCTTTCTTCATTCTCTCAAGTAAACTAGATAAAATATGTGTACGATAAGATTCTAGTTTTTTACCTTCGTAAGTACGAATCCCTAATTTTTTAAGTTCTTTTACATACCAACCTTTGCTTCCGAAATACATGTGATCGCTCCCCTTCAACTTTGTTTACTTGTCCTGATTGTACTTGGAGGTACGGGTAATATAATGAAGGAAATGAATTTCGCGCGAAAATGGTTAACTTTGTTGCAAAAGACATATATACTAAGGGTAGTATATAACGAGGTGGGCAAGACGTGATTATAGAGAAGCACGAAATTCAAATTGACCAAATTACGAGCGGTAAAGTGAATATCTTTACTTTCTATAGAAATAGAAAGCAAGTTGATGATCATTTTTTACGATTGCAAGAACCATCGCTTACAGCAAACTACTTCTTCCATTTTCATTTTGATGCAGAGAGCTTGCATCTTCTGCAGGAAGAATTTCCAGGCGTATATCCGTACGACCGTAGTGACACGATTCACGACTGGACGGAAAAGATGAAAGCGGAATTGCAACATCAGATCCAAACAGGAAAATGGAATAAACGCGTACGTATCGGTAATCGTATTCTAGATGTGGCGTTTACGTGGTGTGACGAAGATATAGTAGAGTGAAAAAGAAGCGGATGACGCTTCTTTTTTTAGCGCTGGAATAAAACGAGCTTACCTGCAGAAGATGTGCAGCGATGTGTTTTTTCATACAATCCTTTCTCTTGTAAAATAGATTCACCTTTTGCTTTCGCTTCTTTTTCAGTTGCCGCCTCGAATGATTCGTCTAATGCTTTAGAACCATCTTTTTCAAAGACTGTTAGAACGTATACTCCCATGAAAATTCCCTCCAATAATAAAAATCAGAATCTTATAACTATTTTGGCATAAATCACTAGAATATGCAAAGAAATATATGACATTGCGTGGTAAAATAAAGGGGAAGTTTTATGGGCACTAGATTTACTATTCGTAGTAAAGTACGGAAAAAGAAAGGATCGTTATTTGTGAAACAAGTGAAGTTTATACATGCGGCTGATTTGCATTTGGATAGTCCGTTTAAAGGAATGGAAATGAATGTTGCGCATTCTGTTTGGGAGAGAATGAAGCAAAGTACGTTTGAATCGTTCGAACGTATTGTTGATAAAGCGATTCAAGAGCGCGTTGATTTCGTATTACTAGCCGGGGATTTGTATGATGCGGAGACGAGAAGTTTGAGAGCGCAAGTGTTTGTGCGCGAGCAAATGAAGAGACTGTCGCAGTACGATATCCCTGTTTTTATTATTCACGGTAACCACGATCATTTAGGGGGAAGCTGGGCAGCAATTGAGTTTCCAGAAAATGTTCATGTGTTTACGGAGCCTTATGTAGAAGAGAAATCATTTTATAAAAATGGTGAGCTATTAGCTTCTATTTACGGGTTTAGTTATTTGCAGCAAGCGGTAACGGATAATATGACAGCGCAGTATACGAAAATGAGTGATGCGCCTTTTCATATTGGCATGCTTCACGGAAGTGTGGAAGGGGATGCAGAGCATAATCGCTATGCACCGTTTCAAATTCGTGAGCTAAAAGAAAAGCAGTTTGATTATTGGGCTCTTGGCCATATACATAAACGTGAAATTCTATCAGAAGATCCATGCATTATTTATCCAGGTAATATACAAGGACGTCATCGTAAGGAAACAGGAGAAAAGGGTGCGTACCTGATTGAACTCACGAAACAAGGAACGCAATGTTCATTTTTCCATACGGCGGATGTTGTATGGGATGAGATAGAAGTAAATATTGATGGACTGGAAACTGTTGATGACCTTATGACGAGCGCGTCAAGTGCGATGAATGAATGCAGAAGAGAAGAGGAAGGTACGCTTTTAACTGTCATATTTACAGGACAGGGACCACTTTCTCCTTATTTGCGTGAAGACAAGCGCGTGGAAGAGATTTTTCATATTTTAGCAGCTGGCGAAGAGCGAAAAGACTTTGTGTATGCGATGAAGTGGAAAAATGAGACGGTTTCTTTTGCGGAAATTGAACGTTTGAAAGAAGAAAATCATTTCGTCGGTAGTGTTCTGAAAGAGTTAGAAGCTTTCACAAATATGGATGGAGTATTGCGCACGATTTGGACATCTCCTGTAGCACGTAATAGTATTGAAGCTTTTACGGAAGAAGAGAAGAAAGAGATTCAAAAGGAAGCGGAAAATATTATTTTAGAGCAATTATTCCAGCAAGAGAGGGATAAAAAATGAGAATTGAAAAACTCCATATTTATGGCTATGGAAAACTAGAAAATGTGGAAATGGATCTGTCAATGTTGACGGTACTGTACGGTGAAAATGAAGCGGGGAAATCGACAATTCGCTCGTTTATGAAAAGTATTTTATTCGGTTTTCCGACGAGAGGACAGCGTCGTTATGAGCCGAAAGAAGGCGGGAAGTACGGCGGAGCGATGACTGTTCAAACAGAGAAGTACGGCCGTTTAAAAATTGAACGATTGCCAAAGACGGCAGTTGGTGAGGTGACCGTTTATTTTGAAGACGGGAAAACTGGCGGCGAAGCTATTTTAAACGATATATTAAGCGGTGTGAATGAAAGCTTATTTGATTCTGTTTTTTCATTTGATATGCATGGTCTTCAAAATATTCATCAGCTCGGCGAAGCGGATATCGGTAATTATTTATTTTCGGCAAGCGCAGTCGGAAGCGATGCGTTATTGCAGTTAGATAAAAAATTAGAAAAAGAAATGAATCAGCGTTTTAAGCCGAGTGGTCGTAATCCTGAAATTAACGTGTCACTGCAAGAGATGAAGAAAATTGAGGAAAAGATGAAAGAATGGCAAGGGAAGATTGGCACGTATGAAAAACAGGTCGAGCAGTTAAAAGAAAGTGAAGAGAAACTTACTTCTGTTCGTGCGGAAAAAGAGTCAGCCGAAAAACGAAAGCAAGATTATGAAATATTAGCGGCGCTTGAGCCTCTTGTTATTGAAAAGAGTGCGCACGAGAAAGTGTTAGAAAATGAGAACGGGCAGTTTCCTGTAAACGGAATGGCGCGCTATGAGGCGGTAAAGGCAAAGATAGAACCGCTCCAAGTACAAGTAGATTCACTTCAAAAAAAGATAGAAACAGTGCAATCAGAAATTGATTCCACAGAAATAGATGAAGCATTTTTACAAAAAGAAAGTTACGTAGAAGAACTTCGTATGCAGCACATGTCTTATGAAAATGCACGCCAAGAAATGCGTGATATGACGGGAAGTATTGCGAATATAAAAGAAGAAATCGCAGAACTAGAGCAACAAATTGGTGCTACTTTTGAACAAGAGACTGTTCTTTCATTTGATATAAGTTTAGCGACGAAAGAGTTAATTACGCAAACTGTGCAAAAAGCGAGAGAGTTAGAAACGCAAAAAACACAGCTTGATGAACGTTTTAAAACGGCTCAAGAGCAATTAGAAGAGCAAGAAGAAAATATAAGACAAATCAGCCAGCAAATGTTAGCTGATGAAGAAAAAAATATGTTAGTTGAGAAAGAAAAATCATTTCAGGATGCGGCATTTTTAGGAATGGGCGCAGAGAGAATGAAGCGCAAGTATGAGGAAAAAGCAGGGGCAGCTCAGCAAAAGAAAAAACAGTGGCAAAGAATTTGTCTTCTGTTACTTCTTATTAACACGCTTGTTTTATTCACGAGTCTATTTATAGATAACCGCGTGCTGTTATTTATTAGTGTGATTGTGTTTGTAGGGATTGTTTTAGCACTCGTTTTATATAAAGATCCTTCGGGTGGATTACAAGAAGAGCTTCTTACTCTTCAGCAAAGTGCTGGCGGGCGTCAAAGTGAAGAAGCGATGTCTGTTCGTTATCAGTTAGAAAAAGATGAAGAGATTCGTAAGCTATTTGAGCGTGAGTCGTATAAGTTGCAGCAAATGGAACGAGCTTATGATAAAGTCGTTTCATCGTATGAAGAATGGGAGAGAGAAACTTTCCAAATAGGAGAACAAGTAGATGCGTATAAAACGCGCTATATGTTCCCAGAATTTTATACGTATGCGCACATATTGCCGGCGTTTGAGCGTATTGAAAAAATGCAGCAATTATATCGTGATTTAGAGAAGCAAAGTAAGCGGAAATCTTCATTGTATGAAATGATTTCGCACTTTGAGCATAAACTAGAAACTGTTATCGGTAGCACGGAGTATAGCAATTTGCATGAGGCGCAAAGTCGTATGCAAAACGAGAAAGAGAAGCGCCAAACTTGTAAGCAGCTGAAAGAGAAGCTGGCGGAATGGCAAGAAGAATATGAGTTCATGCAAGAGCAATTAAAACAACTACTAGTAGAGCGAGATGGGTTATGGCATATCGCAGAATCTACAGATGAAGAGATGTTTTTAGAAGCAGGAAAATTGGCAGAGAAACGTGAAGACGCGGATAAGCAAGTGGGGCGTTTATTACCTCAAATTGATTTGTTAGAACAGCGCTTAACGAGTTTGTCATTAGCTGAGCATTATGAGGCTGACGGTTATGATGAAAAATTAAAGCAAGAAATTACAGCCGCGCAAAGCTGTCTTGCAGGGGAGAAAGAACTGACAGAGCGTATTGCGAAGCATCGAATAGAAATTGCGAATTTAGAAGAAGGCAGTACGTATGGTGATTTACTACATGAGTGGGAAATGAAAAAATCACAAGTGCGTGAACAAGTGAAGAAGTGGGCTGCTTATGCGGCCGCAAAGACAGTATTAACGAAAACGAAGCAATATTATCATGAAGTACATTTGCCGCGCATTTTACAAAAATCTGAAGAATATTTCGTGTATTTAACAGGCGGAAGATACAGTAAAATATTCTCACCGTCAGAAGCGGAACCTTTCATTGTCGAACGTAACGATGGTATGCGTTTTTACAGTCATGAACTAAGCCAAGCGACAGCGGAGCAGTTATATTTATCGTTACGATTTGCACTAGCGAAAACGTTTGAGCATGACTATCCATTTATTATTGATGATAGCTTCGTACATTTTGACGCGGTAAGGACGAATCGAACGATTGAACTTATAAAGGAAATTGCGAAAGATAGACAAGTTATCTTCTTTACATGCCATGCGCATTTACTAACGTATTTTACAGAAAATGAGATTATAAAATTAACACATAAGCGTAAAGAAAATGAGTTGTAGTATGCTATACTAAAAGTAACTGATTTGGTGGAGGAATTCGAATGAAAAAGAAAATTGTAGAATATGAAGTTGGTGAACAAGTCGATGTTTTCTTGTTAATTAAAACAGCGACAAAAGGTCTCGCAAGCAATGGTAAGCCGTTTTTAACAGTAATCTTACAAGATCCAAGTGGAGATATTGAAGCGAAGCTATGGGATGTATCACCAGAAGTTGAGAAACAATATGTAGCGGAAACAATCGTTAAAGTAGCTGGAGATATTTTAAACTACAAAGGACGTATTCAATTACGTGTGAAACAAATCCGTGTTGCGAATGAAAATGAAGTAACAGATATCTCGGATTTCGTAGAAAAAGCTCCAATAAAAAAAGAAGATATGGTTGAGAAAATTACGCAATACATATTTGAAATGAGAAACCCGAACATACAGCGTCTAACAAGACATTTATTAAATAAGCACCAAAACGAATTTTTAGAATATCCAGCAGCGACAAAGAACCATCACGAGTTCGTATCTGGACTAGCTTACCATGTTGTATCAATGTTAGATTTAGCGAAAGCTATATCAGCTCTATACCCATCGTTAGATAAAGACTTACTATATGCGGGCGTTATTTTACACGACCTTGGTAAAGTATTCGAACTATCTGGCCCGATCTCTACGACGTATACGTTAGAAGGAAATTTACTTGGCCACATCTCTATCATGGTGAACGAAATTGGTAAAGCAGCAGACGAACTACAAATCGATGCAGAAGAAGTATTAATCCTTCAGCACATCGTCCTTTCCCATCACGGAAAAGCAGAATGGGGTAGCCCAAAACCACCATTAGTAAAAGAAGCAGAAATTCTGCACTACATCGATAACTTAGATGCAAAAATGAACATGATGGACCGCGCATTAGGACGTACAAAACCAGGCGAATACACAGAACGTGTCTTTGCACTTGATAATCGTTCGTTCTATAAGCCAACTTTCCATAATTAAGATTGTGAATAGAATGGCCTCATTAAGTGTGGCATGACAATAAAATTGTTTAAAAAGATGGTGTGAAATTAAGTTTTCACACCATCTTTTATTGCCCTGATAAGGGAAGACACTGCAAACAGTTTTAAAAACCATTATTTATTCCTTGATGAGGAAAGAAATAATGAGAGAAAAAGATGTAAATCATACGGCAAATTTATATTGCATTAGCTCGTGTAAAGCTAATGGATGAGGGTCTGTTGTTAATAAAAAAACGGATCTTAAACAAAACAATTCTTTTACATATCATGTGATGCAAGAAAACGTGTTCGTTGATTGGAAATCTTTTGTAGAGTATTCTAAATATAGAGTTGTAGTAGGAATATTCTTTTAAGGAGAGTGATTACTTTATGCTAGGAAAATGGATGGATAAAGTAAGAGAACCTAGATGTATACACAATTATAAATTTATTAAAACTCAGGATAGTGAAAATTTTAAAACAGGGCAGATTGGGACAGCTAATATTTATAAGTGCGAAAAATGTGGTAAAGAAAAGGTTGATTATAAATATAACAGTGATATAAATAGTGATTTTTGGAATATATAAAGTGAAACTATAATCAGTGGGGGTTTTGCTCATCCCCCACTGATTATTAGCCCTCACCAATCGGGCGTTTACGGGCAGTGGGATCTCCCACCTAACTTCTTCGCTCCAGCCGAATTTTGAGGTGGAAGTCTTACTGCCCGTTAATGCGGGATAAAATAAATCATTTAATGAAACAGAGAATTACTAATATTAATTATTCGCTAAAATTACAAGTTATTGTAAGGATATTTAACTATTAAAGAATTTTAATAGCCTATGATTAGTTCATTGATCGTAGGCTATTTATTTTGGCGAGTGAAAAGGTTTTATTACCAGTAGATATGAAAATAATTACGCCACAAAACATATAGCATTTTAAACTAATACTGAGATATTAAAAATTATCTCGAATTCAAGATAATTTACTTGCTTTTTAATCACTTGAGTTGTAAAGTGAAAGTAACGAAAGGAATTATTACTTTCGGACGAATCGTTTTACACATTGAATTATTTTTTTAACTATCACTTGACTAGTAAAATGAAATGATTACTTTTATAAATACACGCTTTGTTGACCAGCGAGCAAAAATAAAACAGTTAAATATAAATTAAAACTATTGGAGGAATATAAAATGAACCAATTAAAAGGAATACACCACGTTACAGCAATTACAAGTAGTGCAGAAAAGAACTATGAATTTTTCACTCACGTTTTAGGAATGCGTTTAGTTAAAAAAACAGTAAACCAAGATGATATTCAAACGTATCATTTATTCTTTGCAGATGATAAAGGTAGTGCAGGAACAGATATGACATTCTTTGACTTTCCGGGCGTTCCGAAAGGAGTACACGGTACAAATGAAATTTCAAAAACTTCGTTCCGAGTTCCAAGTGATGCGGCATTAGCATATTGGGTGAAACGTTTTGACCGTCTTGAAGTGAAACATACTGGAATTAAAGAGCAATTTGGTAAGAAAACTCTTTCTTTCGCTGATTTTGATGATCAACACTATCAATTGATCTCAGATGAATTTGATAAAGGCGTGGAATCAGGTACACCTTGGCAAGACGGGCCAGTCCCATTAGAATATGCAATTACTGGCTTAGGACCTGTATTTATTCGTATCGCGAACTTTAGTTATTTCAAAGAGGTGCTAGAAAAAGTTCTATTATTTAAAGAGATTGCTCAAGAAGGAGAGTTCTACTTATTTGAAGTGGGTGAAGGTGGAAACGGTGCCTCTGTCATTGTAGAACATAATACGGTTCTTCCTGAAGCACAACAAGGTTTTGGTACAGTGCATCATGCAGCATTCCGCGTAGAGGATCGCGCTGTATTAGAAGAGTGGATTGAGCGACTAAGTCGAGTTGGACTCCCTTCATCTGGTTATGTAAATCGTCACTTCTTTGAGTCATTATACGCAAGAGTTGCGCCGCAAATTTTATTCGAGTTTGCGACAGATGGCCCTGGTTTTATGGGAGATGAGCCTTATGAAACGCTTGGAGAGAAATTATCTTTACCTCCGTTTTTAGAGCCAAAGCGTGAAGAAATTGAGAAGTTAGTTCGTCCGATTGATACAGTGAGAAGTACGAAGGAGTTTATTAAAGAGTAAAAATAGAAATAATAAGTAGAAGAGCAAGTAGTTTTAGCTGATAGCTGGAATTGCTTGCTTTTTTTATTTTCACTTTATAAGTATTTTGATAGAATGTATGTATGAAATTGATGGAGGAATAAAATGACGAAAATTAGTGGGTATACTTGTAGATGCTGCGATACATATCATGAAGAAATTCCAACGAGTTATGGATCATCAGCTCCTGTTTATTATTATGATGCTGAACCTGAAGAGCGAGAAGATAGATTTGAAATGAACGATGATTTATGTGTGATGGATGGAGAACACTTCTTCATTCGAGGGAGTATTGAAATTCCTATCATTGGTACAGATGAACATTTCATATGGGGTGTATGGGTTTCGTTAAGCGAAGCGAATTTTGATAAGGTGAATGAATTCTGGGATAAGCAACAATTATTAGAGCCGATGTTTGGTTGGCTTTCGACAGATTTACCATATGAGTTGGAGACAGTAAGCTTGAAAACGATGGTTCATCCGAGAGCAGATGGTATTCGTCCTTATATTGAACTGGAACCGACAGACCATCCTCTAGCAGTGGAGTTTAGAGAAGGAATAACGATGGAACGGGTACAAGAAATAGCTGAACAACTTTGCATAAATAACGATGATGATGAAAAAGAGTGCTGATGTCTGTTCGGCGCTCTTTTTTCATCATATGAAAATTAAGAGTGGAAACAAAGTGTACTATTTCATAAACCTGTCTTGGTTTTAAGGTATCCATAATGTGCTCTAAATTAACTTTGATGTAATAAGATTGTTTTTATGGTTCTAATTCGACAGTATTCAGGAAATACATTTTTGATATACACCCTATTGTTTAACTTGAGCCGAGATATAATAAGAATCATGAACATTGTACTTAAAGTAACCTTAGTTCGGGTATTCGCTGAGCCAAGGTTATTTTTATCCCGCTTTAATGGGCAGTAAGACCCCCACCTCAAAATTCAGGGAAAGCAAAGAAGTTAGGTGGGGGATCAACTGCCCATAAAAGCCCGATTGGTTCAACTGATAATCAGTGGGGGGATGAAGAACCCCCCACTGATTAAAGTTTCACTTTATTTAGAATTTCGTGCAACCATTTTAAAGTATATACAGTCTAATAGTTATATAAAACATAAATGGTAGATTTCTAAGGGGGAATTTAAAATGGAGCTGCTCATAAAGCGGGCTCAAAAAGGTGATGAGGAAGCCTTTATTGAGGTAATTGATATATTAATGCCACAAATCTATAAGGTGGCAAAAGCACGCTTGAAAAATGAAGAAGATATAGGAGATGCAATACAGGAAACAATTTTGTCTGCTTTTACAAATTTAAAAAGGGTAAAAGAACCAGAGTATTTTAAAACATGGATTACGAAAATATTAATGAATAAATGTAATGATATAGTACGAAAAAATAAAGTTTTATATGTGGATGATTATGGAAAAGTACAGGGAGATCAAATCGTAAAAGACAATATTGAACAAAAGCTTGAATTTGACAATCTGCTTAGTTATTTAAGTGTGGAGTATCGTTTAGTAATTGTACTCTATTATGTAAATAAATTTAAAACAAAAGAAATTGCAGAGATTTTAAATGAAAAAGAAGGAACAATCAAATCAAGACTACATAGAGCAAGGCAACAGTTAAAAGAATATTATTTAAAAGAAGACTGGGAGAATGTAAACAATGGGGGGAATTTAAAATGAATGATCAATTCGAGCATAAATTAGAAAAAGCATTAAATGATGATGTAACAATTCCTACTAGTGTTTTGAAGAAAAAAGAACTTGCTTTTGAAGAAATTAGAAAAAGTAAGAAACAAAAACAAACATCCTCCCATAAAAAAATAGTTGCAGCAATGATAGCAGGGTTAACGATTGTTGGAGCAAGTGTCGGAGTTGGCGTGTATGGTGATTCAGCATTAGCTGTGGTAAAGGAATTCTTTTTTGCGAAAGATCAGGGAGTTCAAAAAGCGGCAGATAATGGGTATATACAAAAAGTAGATGAGAATAATGTGATGAAAGATAATGGGGTTACAATCCAAATTAAAAATGTACTGTATGATAAATCTAAAATAGCAGTTTCCTTACAATTGAAATTTGAAGATAAAAGTTTAATAAGTAAATTGACAGATTTAAGAATGAAGTACGATTTAACAGATGATAAAGGACGATATATAGAGAAGGCGGAATACACAGAAGGGTTAACAAATGAAAATAGTAAGATGTTGGGAGGTAGCGAATGGAGTATTCAGGCAGGTGAAGAAGAGGGAGAAATAACTTATAATTTAATATTCCATCCTATGAATTCAATTGATAACATTGATAGTCTAAACTTTAATATTAGTTCTATATCTTTGTTTACGCCATTAGAAAATAAAGATGTTTCTTACAGGACAGTAGCAGAATCTCAATCAAATACTGTAAAAGAAAATATAGAAGTTTGGCATCAGAATGGTATGCAGCTTAATAAGGAAATTCAAGGGAAGTGGCAAGGGGAAATAAAATTAGACTCGAAGTTTAAAGGAAATCAAGAGATTCATTTTGTTCCTAAACAACAACCTGAGTCTGTAAAAATAGTGTCTGCAGAAGTACTACCAACAGGGACAAGTATTACATTTGAACGTGATACTTTTGGAGATGAGGAAGAAATAAAACGTCAGATAAAGACAATTGATAGTGTTATTCTTATGGATGAAAAAGGGAAAACATATAAGTCAACGTTGAAGGGGTACTCAAGAGCTGGGGATAATGGGAAAGTAATTAAGGTGAAAACGTTTGATGTTACTACTTTTGATAATGTGAATCATTTTAAAGTATTATTAAAAGATGGTGATGGAAAAGATGTTGTAATCGATTTAGCTCGTGAAGAGAAAAAATAAAGTATATGATAAAAAACGCAAACTTCTAATCAAAAGAAGCTTGCGTTTTTTATTAACTAAAAGAAGTAAGGGACACTAAGTATAGTGATAACAAGCCTTCTTTCGGATATCCAATTGTCCGACCAAGTCAAAGGAAGCTAGCACCAAATAGCGCTGAGCAAACAATTTTTGATGGTTCATCTCACACTGATTATTAGCTCACACTAATCGGACTGCCCGTTAACGCAGATAAAATAATTGACTTACTTTTTATATGTAACTATAATAGTTACAAAGTGACCATTAGTAGTGGCATTGAGTAATATTTTTTAATATAATTGTAACCGATGTAGTTACAATTAAAAAGAGAACATAAAACAACCAAAAAATGTAAAAACTTTAAATAGCAGCATGAGAAAGGAGACGGGAATTTTGAAACGGTTTAAGTTTTATATGATTAGCGGTATTGTACTCGTTTTGTTAATAGTATGTAACTTCGTTGATAAGCCGATTGCGAAGGTTGAAGAAGTGAAAGATACTGTTATGATGAAGATAAATACGAAAGAGAGTATGGCGCAGATTGATGGACAGACGATTTATTTTAAGCAAATTGGTGAGGGGAAACCGCCCTTACTTATGCTTCACGGGTTCGGTGGTTCTTCAGATGGGTTTAATGATATTTATCCGGAACTTGTAAAGGATCATACGATTATTGCGGTTGATATTTTAGGGTTTGGGCGTTCTTCTAAGCCGATTGATTTTCAGTATTCGTTTCCCACACAAGTGAATTTATATTATAAGTTAATGAAGAAACTCGGATACGATCAATTCGCAGTACTTGGTCATTCGATGGGCGGAGAGATGTCTCTAAATTTAGCGTATTTATATCCGGATGCAGTAACGCATCTCGTTTTAGCGGATTCTACAGGAATAGAGTCTTTCCAGCAAAAAGAAAGTTATGAAGTGCCGCCACTATCGACAGACTTACAAACTGTAACAGAGATTACGGATTATAATAAAAATGAAGTGAAAAATAGTCGCGATGATAAAGAGCATTATGATCAGCTTACGAAAATGAGAGAGCGCCGCATTGCGATGGAAGCAGATAAAATTAAGGTACCGACTTTAATTATATGGGGACGACACGATAAGAGTGTTTCTTGGAAAAATGGTGAACTGTATCATGAGCTATTTGCAAATAGTACGTTCCATATCATTGAAAAAGGATACCACGCACCGTTTCGCCAGGAACCAATAGAGTTTATGGAATATGTACAAGCGTTCTTCGCGAAGAATCCACAATAAAATTTTAAGCATAAAACCACTTCTTTCCTCATAAAGTGAAACTAATAAGGCTTGTCTAAGGAAAGGGATGAACGAAAGTGGAAACTTTACCATGGTGGATTTATCTTGTAATCATTGGGATTGTACTAAGTGGCTACATGGTTTTATATACTTCGAAAAAAGAGCAAGAGATGGATAATGATTTTATCGAAAAAGAAGGCGAAGTATATATGAAGCGCTTAGAAGAAGAACGAGAGAAACGGAATCAGGATAGTGATAAAGATTCGGTATTGCTTTAATAGAAACTTGTAAAGAAGAGAAAGGGATTTCTCTTCTTTTTTATATGTTAGTTTGCTGGATACTCCCTTTTAAATTAAGATCGCATCAAGATTTAGCGGATTGTTAAGGCAGAACCCCTTGTATCCATAGTCACAGTAACCATCCAAAGCCCAATTCATATACTATGCTGGAGGCTTTTTACTTAATAATCGGATGAAAAAGGAGTGTAATGATGAAAAAACGTACTGTTAATGAAGCGGGAGGGAGTATACCACAGCCAATCCGTAGCGATGGAGCTGGTGCGATAGATTCTGGACCTCGTAATGTTATGCGGGATATTCAAAATCCGAATATGCTCGTTCCGCCTATAACTGATGCTGGCTTAGTTCCTAACTTGAAATTTTCGTTCTCAGACACTTCTATGATTTTAAAACACGGTGGGTGGTCCCGGGAGATTACTGTTAGAGAACTTCCGGTTTCGACTACGATTGCTGGTGTAAATATGAGTTTAACGGCCGGAGGAGTACGTGAACTCCATTGGCATAAACAAGCAGAATGGGCATATATGCTTTTAGGAAAGGCACGCATAACTGCCGTTGACCAAGAAGGGCGAAATTTCATTGCTGACGTTGGTCCAGGTGATCTTTGGTACTTTCCCCCTGGCATCCCGCATTCGATTCAAGGATTGGAACATTGTGAATTTCTGCTCGTTTTCGATGATGGACATTTTTCTGATCTATCTACTTTAGCTATTTCTGACTGGTTTGCACATACGCCAAAAGAAGTGTTGTCGGCTAACTTCGGAGTGCCGGAAAGTACTTTTCACTCCATTCCTTCAGATCAAGTTTATATTTATCAAGGGGAGGTACCGGGTTCGCTTGAAAATCAGGAAGTTCAGTCGCCAGAAGGAGAAGTTCCTTTAACATTTAAACATGAACTGTTAAAACAAAATCCGATTAAGACTCCTGGTGGTAGCGTCCGAATTGTAGATTCTACGAATTTTCCTATTTCCAAAACAATCGCAGCAGCGCTCGTTGAAATTGAGCCTGGTGGAATGAGAGAGCTTCATTGGCACCCGAATAATGATGAGTGGCAATATTATCTTACCGGGCAAGCGAGAATGACGGTGTTTCTTGGAAATGGTACAGCTCGTACATTTGATTATAGAGCTGGTGATGTTGGATATGTACCGTTTGCGACTGGACACTATATTCAAAACACAGGCAATGAAACATTATGGTTTTTAGAGATGTTTAAAAGTAACCGTTTTGAAGATGTATCGTTAAATCAATGGATGGCACTGACTCCTAAAGAAATAGTGGAAAGTAATGTACATGTTGGCCCGCAATTGATGGATTCTTTACGTAAAGAAAAGTGGCCTGTTGTGAAATATCCGGGTTTTTCTTATAAACCGAAAACGGATGAGTAAACATGGATATATGCGTTATTCTTTCTGGAGAACTATAGGAAGGAATGGCGTATTTTTTATGTCTAGTCCTGTCTTTACTAGTATTCGTTATTTGTATTATTGTTCGGGAAATTATTATAGAAGAAAAACATATGAAATCTGCATGACATAGAGTATGAAATGGCGCCATTTTAAAGTGTAACGCACAAGTTGCACAACCTATGCAACGATAACTAGCTTTACTCTTCATCAGTTATTTGCCCATACTAGACGTAGAGAGGTGATAAACAGAGTATGATTTTTAGTGAACGTTTAAAAGAGGAACGAGAAAAACGAAATTGGTCGCAAAATGATTTGGCTGAAAAAATTCATGTAAGTAGGCAGTCTGTTTCGAAATGGGAGACGGGAAAGAACTATCCGAGCATTGAAATTATTATTCATCTAAGTGACCTGTTCGGTATTACGATTGATGAGTTGCTGAGGAGCGATGAAGAGTTGACGCAGAAAGTAATAGAGGATAGTAAGCAATTAGCGTATCCAAAATGGAAGGTGTTTTTCGATAGTCTATTTATGATGGGCGTATTTTTGTTTATTACAAAAATCGTTGTATGGACATTAAATAAGTTTGCAGGAGCAAGCATTACAATTGTCGCAGATGCACCATATGTAATGAATTTTTTACCGCTCCTATTAATGGTTGTAGGTGGCATGGCTTCTGATAAGTTGAAGGAAATATATAGGTAATGAAAGAAATTCCCCACACTAGCTGTTCTTTCCACTTAAATTGTGTACTATAAAGGATAGATAGGAAGGGGACGTTTAGAATGGAATTTCATGAGCAAAAGATTTTGCCGGCAGTGAGGCAAATTAAAGATTTGGAAAAGCTATTACATAGTTCGTATGAGTATATTGTTATTTTAGATATTCATGTCGGTCAATTGAAGAGTGTTGTGTCACTTGCGAAGCAGCATAATAAAAAAGTATTTTTACATGTTGATTTGATCCATGGATTACAAAGTGATGGGCATGCGACGGAGTTTTTATGCCAAGAATATAAACCGTACGGGTTATTATCGACAAAGGCGAGCGTAATTATGAAGGCGAAGCAAAAAGGTGTCGTCTCCATTCAACGCATCTTTTTAATTGATTCTAGCGCAATGGAAAAGAGCTGTAATTTGCTAGAAAAGACGAAGCCGGATTATATAGAGGTGCTTCCTGGTGCGTTAACAGGTGTGATCGCTGAAGTGAAAGAGCGTACAGGTGTACCAATTTTAGCAGGTGGTTTTATTCGAACGGTAGAAGACGTTGAAAGAGCGTTAAATGCTGGTGCGACAGCAATTACGACATCGAAAAAAGAATTATGGAAACATTACCAAAAAAAGTGACGAAAATGTGAAAAAATTCTGTTGACACCGCTTTCATTAAGGGTTAACATTATAGACAAGTTAATAAACGTGACGGAGAAAAGAAGAGATCCACATTTTATTGTTTCTATATATATTATATAGAAGCATGTAAGCTGTGGATCTTTTTCTTTTGAAAAAAAACGAATGGCCATTCATTTTACCTCTATCACTTTTCGAAAGCATTTAAATTGACTGTGGAGGGATTTTATGTCAGCATTTTTAGGGGAATTAATAGGGACTGCGTTGTTAATCTTACTTGGTGGCGGCGTTTGCGCTGGTGTAAGTTTAAAGAAATCGTTTGCGAAAGATTCTGGTTGGATTGTAATTACAATGGGTTGGGGTCTAGCGGTTGCTATGGCAGCGTATGCAGTTGGATCAATTAGTGGGGCACATTTGAATCCGGCTTTAACGATAGGACTTGCTTTTAAGGGAGCGTTCCCATGGAGTGATGTACCTATGTATATCGCAGCACAAATGATTGGGGCAATTATAGGGGCAGTTCTTGTATATTTACATTACTTACCACACTGGAAAGAAACAGAAGATCCAGGAACAAAGTTAGGTGTGTTTGCAACAGGTCCAGCAATTCCGAACACATTTACAAACCTTTTAAGTGAAATGATTGGAACATTCGTTTTAGTATTTGGTATATTAGCAATTGGAGCAAATAAATTTGCAGATGGTTTAAATCCATTTATCGTAGGTTTCTTAATTGTAAGTATTGGTTTATCATTAGGTGGAACAACAGGATACGCAATCAACCCGGCTCGTGATTTAGGTCCGCGTATTGCACACTTCTTCCTTCCGATTGCAGGAAAGGGCGGTTCAAACTGGAAGTATGCATGGATCCCAGTAGTTGGTCCAATTCTAGGTGGATCACTTGCAGGATTATTCCATCAAGTTGTATTTGAAGGAAAACAAAATTCAGCACTTATTTATGTGATTATTACAACTGTGATTGTACTAGCAATCTCTTATATGACAAGTAAAAAAAGTGGAGCTACTACAAATAGTAGAAAAGTAGCATAGGGGGAAACTGATATGAAAAAATATATTCTTTCATTAGACCAAGGAACAACAAGCTCACGCGCAATTCTTTTCAATAAAGAAGGAAAAATCGTTCATTCAGCTCAAAAAGAGTTTACGCAACATTTTCCAAAGCCAGGCTGGGTTGAGCATAATGCACAAGAAATTTGGGGATCTATTTTAGCAGTTATCGCAACTTGCTTAAGTGAAGCGGATGTAAAACCAGAACAAATCGCTGGTATCGGTATTACAAACCAACGTGAAACAGCGGTTGTATGGGATAAAACGACTGGAAAACCAATTTATAACGCAATCGTATGGCAATCTCGTCAAACAGTTGAAATTTGTGATGAGTTAAAAGAAAAAGGTTATAGCGAGATGGTTCGCGAAAAAACAGGTCTTTTAATTGATGCATACTTCTCTGGTACGAAAGTAAAATGGATTTTAGATAACGTTGAAGGTGCAAGAGAGAAAGCGGAAAATGGCGAGTTATTATTCGGAACAATTGATACATGGCTTGTATGGAAATTGTCTGGCGGTAAAGCGCACATAACAGATTACTCAAATGCATCACGTACATTAATGTTTAACATTCACGACTTACAGTGGGATGATGAGCTTCTAGACATGTTAACAGTACCAAAGAGCATGCTTCCAGAAGTACGTCAATCATCTGAAATATATGGAGAAACAATTGATTATCACTTCTTCGGTCAAAATATACCGATCGCAGGTGTAGCTGGTGACCAGCAAGCAGCATTATTTGGACAAGCTTGTTTCGGTGAAGGTATGGCGAAGAACACTTACGGAACTGGTTGTTTCATGTTAATGAACACAGGCGAAAAAGCAGTAGCTTCTGAGCATGGCCTATTAACAACAATTGCATGGGGTTTAGATGGTAAAGTGAATTACGCATTAGAAGGAAGTATTTTCGTAGCAGGTTCTGCAATTCAGTGGTTACGTGACGGCCTGCGTATGTTTAAAGATGCGAGCGAGAGCGAAGTGTACGCTAGCCGTGTTGAATCAACTGAAGGTGTATACATAGTACCGGCATTCGTAGGACTAGGTACACCGTATTGGGATAGTGAAGTACGCGGCGCTATGTTTGGTGTAACGCGCGGTACGACGAAAGAGCATTTCATTCGTGCAACGCTAGAATCTTTAGCATACCAAACGAAAGATGTACTATGCGCAATGGAAGCAGATTCAGGTATTGAACTAAATACATTACGCGTTGATGGCGGGGCAGTTAAGAATAACTTCTTAATGAAGTTCCAAAGTGATATTTTAGACGTTCCTGTAGAGCGTCCAGTGATCAATGAAACGACAGCTTTAGGTGCAGCATACTTAGCTGGTCTTGCGGTTGGATACTGGAAAAACCAAGATGAAATTAAAGCACAGTGGCATATGGACAAACGCTTTGAACCAACGATGGAAGCGGAAACAAGCGAAGAGCTATATGCTGGATGGAAAAAAGCAATTGAAGCAACTAAAGCTTTCAAATAATCATAAACAGTGTTATAATGATGACAAGTTAATAATTCGGTAGGAGATTTGGAGAGACCACAACACGCTATAGAGGCGAAATCTATAGCGGAGCTTGTGGTCTCTTTTTTCGTTATCAAAGGGAGGAATTACCATGAAATTTTCAAGTAAACAACGTAAAGACGTATTAAATGGAGTAAATAAACAAGAGTTAGATGTGATCGTAATTGGTGGAGGTATTACTGGTTCTGGTATTGCATTAGATGGGGCAACACGCGGTTTATCAACGATTGTGTTTGAAATGCAGGACTTTGCAGCAGGTACATCAAGTCGTTCAACGAAACTTGTACACGGTGGTCTACGTTATTTAAAACAACTTGAAGTGAAAATGGTAGCAGAGGTGGGGAAAGAGCGTGCGATCGTATATGAGAACGGTCCCCATGTAACAACACCAGAGTGGATGTTACTTCCGTTCCATACAGGCGGCACGTTCGGGTCATTTAGTACATCAATTGGTCTTCGTGTATACGACTTCTTAGCAGGCGTAAAACGAAGCGAGCGCAGAAAGATGTTTAACCGTGAAGAAACGCTAAATAAAGAGCCTCTTGTAAAACAAGAAGGATTAAAAGGCGGCGGTTACTACGTAGAATATCGTACAGATGATGCGCGTCTTACAATTGAAGTAATGAAAGAAGCGATTGAACACGGTGCGAAAGCTGTTAACTACGCAAAAGTAGACAGTTTCTTATATAAAGATGGAAAAGTATGTGGTGTACGTGTAAGCGATTTACTAGACGGAGAAGTGTACGAAGTTTACGGTAAGAAAATTGTAAACGCAGCTGGTCCTTGGGTAGATACACTTCGTGAAAAAGATAACTCTAAAAAAGGGAAAGTACTTCAGTTATCAAAAGGTGTGCATTTAGTAATTGACCAAAAACGTTTCCCATTAGGGCAAGCAATTTACTTCGATACACCGGATAAACGTATGGTGTTTGCGATTCCTCGCGAAGGAAAAACGTACGTAGGTACAACAGATACGTTCTATGATAAAGACGCAGCTGTACCGCACATGACAACAGAAGATCGCACATATATCATTAATGCGATTAATTACATGTTCCCAAGCGTGAAAATTACAGAAAAAGATGTGGAATCAAGCTGGGCTGGTGTACGTCCGCTAATCTATGAAGAAGGTAAGAATGCATCTGAAATTTCTCGTAAAGATGAAATTTGGACTTCTGAATCTGGTTTAATTACAATCGCGGGCGGTAAATTAACAGGATACCGCAAAATGGCTGAAATGGTAGTAGACTACGTAACGAATCTATTACAAAAAGAAGGCCATAGCGCATATAAGAAGAGCGATACGAAACATATGCCAATCTCTGGTGGTCATGTAAGTGGTTCACACGGATTCCCAGCATTCGTTGCGAAAAAAGCAGACGAAGGTACGAAATATGGTTTAACGAAAGTACAAGCAGAAGAATTCGCGAAATTCTACGGCTCTAACGTAGACGTACTGTTTGACTTAGCGAAAAAACATAAAGACGAAGCGAAAGAATACAACATGCCGCTAGACGTTCTAATCCCACTTGTATACGCAATGGATTACGAAATGACAGCGAAACCAGTTGACTTCTTCGTACGCCGCAGAGGCGCTGTATTCTTCAACATCCACTGGGTATACGAGTGGAAAGAAGCAGTAATCAACTACATGGCTGCGAAACTAGGCTGGAGCAAAGAAGAGCAAATGAAATACACAGCTGAATTAGAAAAAGCATTAACAGACGCTGTAATTCCTGTAGATCAACAAGAGCAGGCAGCTGCGTTAGCATAAAATAGAGAACCACCTGAAGGGGAGCCTTTAGGTGGTTTTTTATGAAATATTATTCTAACTATGTTGCATAACGACATATGTTGTTATACGATGTATATAAGGAGGTGGTATTGTTGGACAAAGAAATCTTGAAGGGAAGTATAGATATTTTATTACTTTCTATCATTGCAAAACGTGATACGTATGGATATGAAATAGCCCAAAGTTTAAAGGATACAAGTGGAGATTTGTATAGTATGGGGCAGGGAACTTTGTATCCAGCTTTAAAGCGATTAGAAAAAAAGGAATTTCTTGAATCTTATTGGAATCAATCTGAGAATGGGATGAAAAGGAAATTTTATACTATTACAAGTAAAGGGAAAAAAGAATTGCAGAAGAAAGTGAACTCTTGGGAGCGTGTAACATCATTAATTCAAACTTGTCAGAAAGGAGTTATTTATGAGTGAATTTGATGAGTATATTAAGTCCATTTTAGCTTATTCAGAACTTAGTAATATTGAACAGGATGAGCTATTTCTAGAAATATATGATCACTTGAACAGCTTGAAAGAAGAATATATGGAACAAGGTATGAATGAAAAAGAAGCGGTGTATAAAGCGATTCAAACTTTTGGCGAATCAAAAGTTATTGGTTTAGGGATTAATCAATCGGTATACGAAGTTCCTAGACCATTAAAGATATTATCAAAAATTTTATGTATTCCTTATATAATGATTTGTTTTATTGTCTTTTTGGGAACATTTATTTCAACTTCTACATTTGACTCTATTCGTAGTTTGACAGGTGGAACTGTCTATCATCCTCTTGAATTTTGGCAGCAATTTTTACATATATCTGATTTAGAAACGTTATTACAACTTTTTGGAATAACACTTTGGCAAATTAAAGATTTTATTGCGCATCCGGGTCTGTGGGGGAACTCAACTTATTGGTTAATCGTTTTACAACATATAATATTGTTAGTTCCATTTGGATTTTTCGTTCCAGTGTTGATTAATAAAGTGACGAACTATAAGAAAGCTTGTAAGTGGTATGCTATGACCTTTTTTGCTTGGGAGTTATTACATTTACTAACTTTGTCTGATGTTTTTGATGTGTGGCGGATTGCTATAAATATGATTGGTGCATCGATAGGATATCTTTTATTTATAAGCATGATACAAATGGATAATAAATTTAGGGTTATGTGCAAGAAGATATTTGAAAATTAACTTGCTATCATGAAGTTAAAATTATATACATTTAGTTCGATGGTAATAGAGTATCACTGAAAACATAGGTATTATGTATTGAGCCGATTTTTTATACTCGTAATAAGTGTTGTTAGTTATTTATTCATACTGTTATGAAACTGCTGCATAATCCGTCTTTATTGGTGCTATAGAAGATGAGAGCGTCGAAATGAAATACACAGCTGAATTAGAAAAAGCGTTAAGCGATGCTGTAATTCCTGTGGATCAACAAGAGCAGGCGGCTGCGTTAGCTTAAAAATAAACCGCGTGAGGGAGAGCCCTCGTGCGGTTTTTTGTTTTATTATATTTGTACAGAGTGTACTGAAATTAACTGAGTGTAGATTTTTGTTGCTTAACAGGATATGGATACGAAAGGTATAATAAGTATTATTATATCGTTTGAATAACTTAACAATTGTAGTAGTGTATTAGAGTTGAAATGAATCAATTTATTAATTTGCTTCTACAGTTAGGATTTATTGAGAAGGATTAATTTAAAGAGGTGAATGGTATGAATACTAATGTTCAAAAAGAGTTAAATCAATTAGTAGATAAAATGACTTCCTCTCTTTCTGATGTTAATAAAATTATTTTATTTGGGTCTCATGCTTACGGTATGCCTAATGAGGATAGTGATTTTGATTTGTGTGTAGTGGTTGATGGTATTGGTAAGAGGAAAAGAGAAGCCTTAAAGAAATTGAATTTAAGTATATTCGATGTAATGAAAACACCGGTCGATTTACTTGTTTACGGTTCTGAAGAATTTAATGAGAGTTCTGGTAATCCTGTAACAATGGAATACAAGATTGCTGAAGAAGGTAAGGTATTGTATGAAAAATTTCAGTGAGGCAAATTTATGGTTTGAAATTGCAGATTCAGATCTTAGAGCTTCTAATCATTTATTGTCTTTAATGCCTATTCCTTTTGCAATTATCTGTTATCATTGTCAACAGTGTGCTGAGAAATATCTAAAGGGGTATTTAACGTTTAAAGGAACTCATCCGCCTAAAACGCATAATTCATTGCTGTTAGCAAAGGAATGTGCTGAATTTAATATGGAGTTCAATGATTTAATAGATGATTGTGCAGAGTTAAATAGTTATGCGATTGAAGTCAGATATCCTTATTTTGAAGAACTTAATAAAACAGACGTATCGTAAGCTATAAAAAGTGCGGGGAATATTAAAAGTTTTGTTTTAGAAAAAATTAAATAGTAGAGGATGAACAAAACGGTATGGACATTTCCAACCGTTTTTTTATGAATTTATAAAACTTTTCCATACAGTGCGTCGTCTAATAAATGGGAAGGAGGAAATGATGTGGATGAATTAACGGTAGAAGCGTTTGAAATAGAAGATAAGGAACTCTTTATCGATGAAATAATGAACAAGTATGGACAAGAAGTCTTACAGCTTGTGTATTCATATGTGAATAATAAAGAAGTCGCTGAGGATTTAACGCAAGATATATTTGTGAAATGTTATAAATCTCTTCATACATACAAAGGGAAATCGAATGTGAAAACGTGGTTGTGGAGAATTGCGATTAATCAATGTAAGGACTACATAAAAAGTTGGTATAACAAAAAGGTGATCGTGACAGAGGATGAAGCTGCTTATATTGGGGTTCAAAATGATAGTGTCGAACAAACTGTTATTCAAAATGCGAAGGATCGTGAACTGGCTTCTGCAGTAATGAATTTACCGATAAAATATCGAGAAGTCATTTATCTATTTTATTATGAAGAACTATCAATTAAAGAGATTGCTATTGTAATAGACGTGAAAGAAAACACGATAAAAACGAGACTGAAAAAAGCGAAGGAGCTTTTGAAGAAAGGATTGGAGGAATAATCAAATGGAAGATCGATTAAAAGGCCTGCAAAAATCAATGGAGAATACAACGTGTAAACATTTGAGTTTTTCTGATCAACATCGAAAGCAGGTGCGCGAAAAAATCAATGCTTCAAACGAAAAGGAAGAGGACATCTCTTTAGCGATTTTACAACTCCTCAGTCATGAAAAAACAGGATACGAATTGTCACAGTTACTACGAGGGAGAGGGATTCGAAAATTCGAAGGAAATGAAGGGTTTTTATATACTGTATTACATCGTCTAGAACAGAATCGTTTTATCCAATCGAGTTGGGATCATGCAGGAGCGAAATATTATCAATTAAATTATAAAGGAAGAAAGATGCTGCGAAAGGCAGAAAAAGATTCTACGAAGGCACGGTTTATATTAAAAGGATTAGTACAGGAGTGAGATAAAATTGAACAAAAAAGGGGAGCGTTTTTTAAGCGAAGTTACTAATCACATTAAATCAAAAGAAGCAAAGAGCTTTGTAGCAACTGAACTAGATTTTCACTTGAAACAGGCGAAGAACACGTGGATAGAGAAAGGGTTAAGTGAGGAAGTTGCTGAAAATAAGGCTGTTGAACAAATGGGAAGTCCGATCAAGCTTGGCAGGGAACTTAACAAACTTCATAAGCCAAAGGTGGATTGGTTCTTAATTATTTTATTAGTGGCTGCTATGGGGCTAGGGTTTTTACCAATAATCGCTCTTGGGCATACGAATGATTTACTAATGAACAAAGTAATTTTTGTTATTCTTGGCATTGCAGCAGCTCTTGGGATGATGCTGATTGATTATCGGAAGTTAGAAAGAATCGGGTGGCTGTTTTATACAATTGGAATACTTATCTTGTTAGCTATAAAATGTTTTCCGACTATTTCTGTGAATGGAGAAGCATTAATAAAGATTGGTCCTCTCACAATTGACTGTTTAATGACGATACCATTCTTCTTTCTAGCTTGGGCTTCTTTTTTCAATAATAGTAGGTTAAAGTTTATGCACCTTCTCATGTTGTACGTATTTTCTTTATATCTATTTTCAACTACATCAATTCTGGTGCCAATTTTTATTTATATTACGATGGTATTCGTTATGCTTTGGTGGAGTAAGCTAGGAAAGAAAACGGCATGGCTCATTACAATTTTACCAATTTTACCCTTTGTTATTAAGGATCTATTTTCCTGGTCTGCCGTAAAAGAATACCGGATAGCTAGAATTTTAGGTTTTTTAAACCCAGAGCATGATCTATGGTATTTACGTTTAAAAGAGGCAATGTCGTCGGCAGGTTGGTTTGGTACATATGGAAATATAAAGTCTATCCCTGCTGCGCATACTGATTTTGTATTCGCGAGTTTGACTTACTATTATGGATATGTGCTTGCGCTGATTCTTGTCTTGATTCTTTCTCTTTTTGCAGTGAGAATAATGACCATATCGTATAGAATAAATGATGGTTATGGTAAATTGCTACTCGTTGGTGGAGTAACTCTTTTTGTAGTCCATTTCATTTGTAACGTTGGCATGATCCTCGGGATATTACCACGTGTTTCTATATCATTACCCTTTATTAGCTACGGATTGATACCAACTCTGTTCCATGCATTTATAATGGGGATTGTGCTGAGTGTATATCGGCGTAAAGATATTTCATTTAGAATGAAAAAAACACCTTGATAAAAATCAAGGTGTTTTCGTTATACATTCAAAACTCTCCGAAGCAGCCCCCGTTACAAAAGGACTAACCTCACCAACGCTATAAAGCTGCAATTCATGCATTGCGCGTGTACAAGCAGTGTAGAACAATCTACGTAGGCTCTCATCGCTGTACACATCTTTAGAAGCATCGTAAATAATAACAGCATCAAATTCGATACCTTTCGCTAAGTAAGCAGGAATCACGACAATTCCTTGCTCATACTCGGCTGAGTTACTTTTCACAAGTTTAATATTCTCGATATGACTGAGTGCCTCGTATGCAGCGGCACTTTCAGCTGCGGATTTACATATAATTGCGATCGTATTGTGCTGTTGTTTTTGTAGTTCAGCAACTTTAGAAGTGATACGATCATGCAGTTCGCTGTAATCAGAAACTTTAGTCACTGTAGGTTTCTCACCGTCACGTTCAAAGGCGTTAATGTTCTTTCCTTCCGGTACGAGATAGCGTGTGAATTCAATAATCGGTTTTGTTGATCGATAGCTACGAGTTAAGTTGATGCCGTTTGTTTCATCTGGTCCGTATAAGCTAGTAAGTGTATTGAAATTAACTGTTTCACTCGCATGAGCAAATATCGCTTGGTTAAAGTCTCCGAGTACTGTCATTTTTGCGGCAGGGAAGAGACGTTTTAAAAACTCGAACTGAAACGGAGAATAATCTTGTGCTTCATCTACGAGTACGTGTTTAATTGATCTGTTCGTTTGGAAGCCTTCAATTAATTCTTTTAAAAGTAAAAATGGAGTCGCATCCTCGTAATGTAGCTTTCCTTCATCAAGCATGTTCAAAGTTAGTGAACAAATGTCATCCCATTCTTTAGGCTTTTCGCCAGTAACCCATGATTCATCTGTGAAGAGTTGTTTATATATGCCTGTAAAATTGATAAAACGCAATGTTTGAACGCCTTTACGTAACGGTTTTAATTTTTTACGGACAATCATACGACCGAGTACTTTCGTTTCTTTTTCATAATCATTAAAGGAGTTGTCATCAAACTCGCCTTTTTTCTGTAAGTATTTATAAGCTTTTTGATACTCATCTTTACTAAGTAGTTCAATTTCTTCTTCTACCCAAGGCTTTTTCAGTTCTGTTTTTTCAATTGTGTCTATTTGTTTGTTTAGCCAATCCGTTAACTTCTCGATTCGATTATGGAAGCGGAGGGAGGAATCAGTATTATAAAATTGCTCTGTAATTTCTTTAGCAGAGGCAATCAGTTTTCCTCTAAATTTCATTCCTCTAAATAGCATGCCTGAAGATTCAAGAGATTGTCTGTACGCTCTAATCATCTCGAAAAATTGAGTAGATGCTTTAAATCGAATGCTCGCATTTCGAGTTTTATAATTTGCGCTATTCGTTTCAGTTAGCATATATTCTAATTGCTCGTAAGGATCCTCAACGTCAAATGACTTACTTAGTCTATGGTTTAAATATTCTTGGAATGTGACTTGCTGCATATTTTCTTCGCCGAGTTCTGGCAGTACGTTAGATACGTAGCTGTTGAACATGGAGTTAGGGGAGAAGAGAATGATTTGATCTGCTTTTAGCCATTCGCGATATTTATATAGTAAGTAGGCGATTCGCTGCAGGGCAGCTGACGTTTTACCACTACCAGCAGCTCCTTGAACGATAAGTAGTCGCCCTTCATCGTGACGGATAATTTCATTTTGCTCGCGCTGGATAGTAGCAACGATACTTTGCATATGTTTGTTTGTTCCTTTTCCGAGCGCTTGTTGCAGAATTTCATCTCCAATTGTGAGGCTCGTATCGAACATTGAATCAATCTCACCATTCTGAATAATATATTGTAATTTCTTCTCCACATTGCCGCAGATTACGCCTCCTGGTGTGCTGTATTCAGCCGGTCCTGGTGGATAATCGTAGTAAACACTTGAAATTGGTGCGCGCCAATCGTATATAAGAAAGTTTTCTCCGCTTGCATCGGTAAGTGTAGCCACCCCGATATAAATTTGTTCTACGCCAGATTCGCCTTCTTCTTTGAAATCAATTCGTCCAAAGTAAGGTGCTTTATGCATACGGCGTAGTGCGGCAAGTCGATTAAAGGTGTGCTTATGGGTAATTTGTGTTACGGCTAGTGACTGAGCTTGTTGTCTTAAGTTGATAACTGTTTCAAGATAATCGTCAAAAGTATCAGTATTAACTTTTACATCATCCCAAAAGTGTTTACGAATGTTGATTACTTCTGCCCGGCGTCTGCCAGTGTCGCTTTCCAGTTTATTAATTTGCTCCGTAATCGTTTCTATTACGTTATCCAATCGTTTTTGCTCTTGATCAAGTTTTTTGTTCATACGTAAGCACTCCTTTAAAAGTGAAAAATAGAGGTTGACTGAAGATGTGTTTTGTTGTACAATTAAGATACGGATAAATACATTCTTTTGTTTTTAACGAATGCGTTTCTGTACTAATTTAACATAGTTTTTTAATTTAATCAATGATAATAAGATAAACCTTGGTTTCGTGCTACACGAAACCAAGGTTTTTTTGGGTTGAATGGAGTAAGGTGAGGGAGTACATCAATTTATCGGCAAAAAAACTACTACAAAATAAAAAAGCTTGGGGCTACCCAAGCTTTTTTCACTTCATTATTTCTTTGCGTCTTTTTTAGCGTCAGCTTTTGGTTCTTCGAAAAGATCTTTCAAATCTTTATCGTCAACTTTTACGTCAGCTTTTTTGATTTCTTTCATCATAAGATCGTTCATGAATTCGCCGTCTTGTGCTTTCTTCGCAACTAACTCTTTTTTCAGGTCAGCTTTTGATTGCTCAAATGATTTTTCTGGTTCTTTAATGTCTGTTACTTTAATGATATGGTAACCAAATTGTGTTTTTACAGGCTCGCTTACTTCATCTTTTTTCAGTTTATAAGCAGCATCTTCGAATTCTTTAACCATTTTACCATGTTCGAAGAATCCTAAGTCGCCACCTTTTTCTTTTGAAGCAGTATCTTCAGAGTATTGTTTCGCTAACTCTTCGAAAGATTTACCTTGTCCAAGTTCTTCTTTAACCTTTTTAGCAGTCGCTTCATCTTTTACAAGAATGTGGCTTGCCTTAACTTGAGGCTTGTAGTTATCTTTTAATTCTTTATCAGTGATTGTTTTCTCGATAGCTTGTTCTTGAGCTAATGAAGCGCGAACGCCATTTTTAACTGTTTCTTCTTTAAGGCCTTGTTGTTTCATTAGTGTATCGAATTGGTCACCGACTTGCTTTTTCATTTCATCGAACTTTTTGTCTACTTCTTTGTCATCGACTTTGTAGTTTTTAATAAGTACTTTTTCCATAACCATGTTATTTAGTACTTGTTTACCAGCTTGTGTCTTCATTTGATTGTAGAACTCTTCTTTAGTGATGTCACCAGCTTTAGATGTAACAATTTTGTCTGATGATGATGTTCCACATGCTGATAATGCGATTACACTTGTTGCGGCTAAGGCAAGCATAGCTTTCTTCATTCAATAAACACTCCTACTATTATGTATTTTTAATTTATCCCATACGAATGAAGAAACGCCTTATGATAGGTTATTTTCGTTCATAAGAACCTGATTAAGTCTCACTGATGTCTTTGCTTTTTTTATATGTAAAAGCACGCTTAACAGGGCTTACCGAGGCTTTAGGATAAAGTTTAGATGCGTGTCGTTTGTTTCATAGTATAAGCAATATGTACAAAATTTAATATATCATATTTCGACGGGTTTTCCTATTGATAAAGAAATTTTAACCAGTTTGTGTCAGATTTTGAAAGGGTACCATATTGGGCGCATGTCGCATATACAGAAAAGAGGAGGGGATGGGGGATGAATTCAAAACTTATTTTATTACTTGTACTGTTTATTTTATTAGTTATAGTAGGTATAATTTGCTTATAGAGGAAAAAAATGAGGAAGGGGCTTCCTTCCTCACTTTCCATGAAATATAATTTCTACATAACTAGAAATTAATAGAATGGTAATACATACATTAATAACTCGAAAGACACCGGGCTGGCGGCTCGCAGATATTTGTTTTCGCTCACACAGTGTATGTGTCATGAAATTCGTGTAAAATATAACAAGAAGTGCGAATGCAACAAAAACAACGGTTATAAGAGTCATGAGGCGAGACCTCCTTTTGGCTAAAATACATATACTTTATATATTGTATCATACGATATTTTATTCGTGTTACAAAATTCAGAAATAGAAGACTTTGTGTTAGGAAGCGAGGGAGAAAATGGACGTTGTAAGAAGACTAGAACAAGCTGAATACTACGTAGACCTACTATTTAAAATGATTGATGAAGAAAAGTGTCCATTTTATTCTTTAATCATAAAGAAAAAAGCTCGTAAAAAAGACATTGAACGTATACTAAAACTTTGTGAAAAACTGAACGAACAATATGTAGTGGAGAAAGCAGAAGGCCTTCTATTGTTTGATGCGCTATTAGATCAATTTGAAAAAGCGCTTCCACATCAGCTCGAAGTACACGAAACTGCGGAAGCGCTAGCAAAACAGGGCTTATTTGTGCCACTTATGAATGAATTCTTACGCATGATTGCGAAAGGATAAATAGATTATTTCTTAACTAATTTTTGATCGGTCTCCGTAAAGTTCTCCTCAATATTCTCTAATGATTTCTCAAAAATATCGATGAAGTCCTGTCCGTAAATATTGCGAAGGATCGCAATAAGTTCGATATTTTCTGGGAACTTACCGTAAAAATTACGAAGTTCAAGTGCCCCATTAAAAACAGAATTATTTTCAGGGTCATACTCCTCCATTAAGCGAAGTAGTAATTCTTCCCCTTTGTCTGTAATTTCAATGTACGTATTTCGTTTATCATCTTCTTTTTTAGAGAATACAAGATAGCCGCGTTCTTCTAGCTTTTTAGAGAAGTTAAACGCCGTTGATACGTGCATAACTCCAAACTTAGCAATCTCAGAAATAGAAGCCCCTTTTAAATGATAAGCGATTGATAAAATATGATGCTCGTTAATGTTTAAATCGTAAGGTTTAATCCATTGTTGCCAATCTTTCTCTACGCATTTCCATAACGCTTTCGATAATTGAGCAATACGTTGGCTGAAAATCATCGCTTCTTTTACCGAGTAATTTTTTTCTCCACTTTTCATTTACTCACCCACTTTAACATTCTTTTTTCATTATTATCTATTATGCCAGTAAAATAAAAATTAATAAAGTCTTTTTGTGAGAATTGTGAAAATTTTTCGGAAAAATAACATTCTATACAAATCATGCATAACTATGGAAGCGTTTTATGAGTCAAGAATACATGTGTTGTCTTTACATGTTAAGGGATAACATATATTGTAAATGCATAAAAACACGGCATATCTATGTGATATGCCGTGTTAAGGTCAATTCGTATGAAAAATATTTGTTATATGCAAAAAACTAAGCAGGAATATGTTTACGCTTTTTCTGGAACGGCTTCTTGTAGTTTCTCAATTGACTTTTGAATGTCTAAAATTTTTTTTTCGATATGTCGTTTGTTTTGAGAAATATCTTGTTTCCAGTTAGAAAGCGTGTCATGCATATCGTCTTTTAGTTCTTGGAATACTTCTTTACCTTCTGAAGCAGTTTCAACGATTTGACGCTTTAATAACTTCGTATCAGCTGTAATATCAGCTAATGTTTTTTTAATATCAGTTCCTTTTTCTTTCAGCTTACCGCGCATAGCTTTACCAGAAGAAGGAGTTGAGAAAAGAACGGCTAGTCCAGCAACTGCTCCGCCGCAAAGTACACCTGTAATAAAGGATTTAGCTTTTGACATAAAAGGAAACCTCCTTATTTTTCGCTCGTATTCATGATGTATAAAAGTGTGCATATCTTTAAGACAAGGGGAAGAAAAGTGAGCTTTTCTCTCTTGTACATGCTATGCACAAAAAATCATATCCCCGGCATTTTTTGTGAAGAAAGAAGCCATACAATAAATGCCAGAGGAATCGGCTTATTATGTATTACTTCTTATTATAGTGGCACTATTTCACACTATTTGCAATTGTACTTGCGATGTTTTGTAAATTTTCCATTGTATATTCATTTTGGTGTGATTTCCAAACAGCACCGAAACCATCGTTTTCACCGTAGCGTGGAATTAAATGAAGGTGAAAGTGGAATACAGTTTGTCCAGCTTTCTCGCCGTTATTGTTAAGTAGGTTGAAGCCAACTGGATTAAATTCTGCTTTCATTGCATTTGCGATTTTTGGAACGACAGCAAAAATATGTGATGCGATTTCTGGCGTTAACGCAAAAATGTCTTGTTTGTGAACTTTCGGAATAACAAGAGTATGTCCTTTTGTTACTTGACTAATATCTAAAAATGCAAGTACATGTTCATCTTCGTATACTTTTGAGCAAGGGATTTGCCCGTCAATGATTTTACAAAAAATACAATTGTCCGCTGTATGATTCATCGATCTCATCCTTTCAAATGGTCTTAGCCGTATTTTACCATAATTACATAGGAGAACAAACACGAAAAACAGGAAGCTGACTCAGCTTCCTGTTTTCTGAAGAGGGATTGAAAAAGCATTTTTTATAATTTACGGTTCGCAGACACCTCATTTATATAAGAAATACATGGTAAATCGGCTGAAATATCTACCGTAGACACCCCATTTTCAAGTGAAATGAATTGCAATCTTGTATTAAATGAAATTGTTAGTGTTTAAAACAGTATATGCTCTTTCACAGACACCTCATTTATTTAAGAAATGCACGGTAAATCGGCTAAAGTCTCTGCCGTAGACACCCCATTTTCAAGTGAAATGAATTGCAATCTTTTATTAAATGAAATTGTTTATTTTTTAAAACAGTATATGCTCTTTCGGAGACACCCCGTTTCGAAAATGAAACAAATTATCTGGTTATGTGTAAATTTCATTGTCCAACTTGGACACCCCATTTCATGATGACTTCACTATGTTGTTGTACTCATCAATTGGTGGTTGCTTTTTCAAGTGTGTTCCTTCTTCCTTAATTATGATGTCCGCTTTCGTAAAAATATATGCGAAGAAATTTTAATTTTTTTTGGAGACATCGATACTATGTAGTACAGCACAATTTTTGGTAAGATGAATATAGAATGAATACTAATGAAGAAAGTGGTGTCGTATGAGCGAGTTATTGCGTGTAGAAAATGTTACAGGAGGATATACGAAACGACCTGTACTGCAAAATGTTTCGTTCTCTGTTAATAAAGGCGAACTTGTCGGCTTGATCGGTTTAAATGGGGCTGGGAAAAGTACGACAATTAAACATATCATCGGTTTAATGGAGCCGAAAAAAGGAACTGTCACAATTAATGGGAAAACAATTCGTGATGATATGACAGCGTACCGTTCTAGTTTCTCCTTCATTCCAGAAACGCCAGTATTATATGATGAGTTAACGTTAGAAGAGCATTTGAAATTAACGGCGATGGCGTACGGCGTAGATGAAAAACAATATGAAGAACGTGTAGGACAATTATTACATGAATTTCGCATGAAAAATCGCTTAAAATGGTTTCCGTCTCATTTCTCAAAGGGGATGAAACAAAAAGTGATGATTATGAGTGCATTTTTAGTTGAGCCATCACTTTACATTGTGGACGAACCTTTCGTTGGGCTCGATCCGTTAGCGATTCAATCACTTCTTCAAATGATGGATCAAATGAAAAAGAGTGGTGCGGGCATCTTAATGAGTACACATATTTTAGCGACAGCAGAGCGCTATTGTGATTCATTCATTATTTTGCATCAAGGTGAAGTGAGAGCGATGGGAACATTATCAGAACTTCAATCTGGGTTTAATATGCCTGGTGCAACACTTGATGATATTTATATTGCGTTAACGAAGGAAGAAGATTATGAATAGCACAGCGTTATGGAAAGAACGATTTCGGCACTTTCTAAAAGAAGTTCGTACATATAGTAAATACGTATTTAATGATCATTTGAAATTTATTTTCGTATTTATCATCGGTGCAGGAGCGTATTATTACCAGCAATGGTTACAAACGTTAACACCTTCGTTTCCGACAGCGATTGTTATGGCAGTCTTACTTGGCCTCATATTAACAGCTGGGTCCATCCAAACGTTATTAAAAGAAGCGGATCTCGTGTATTTGCTGCCAGTTGAAGAAAAGTTAAAGCCTTACTTTACGAAGGCATTTCTCTTTACGTTTATGATTCAGTTATACATAATCGCAATGGTAGCCGCTGCGCTTGCCCCGTTATACTTCCAGCAAATGAAACAAACAGGTGCCAATTACATATGGATTGTAATCGCGTTTGTCATTGTAAAAGCGTGGAATTTATTCGTAGCGTGGGAAAAATCATTTTTAACAGATCAAAATGTACAAAGAGCGGATTGGTTTATTCGTTTTATTTTAAATGGCTTATTTGTGTACGTCCTTGTAGAACGTACTTCAGTCATTTTTACCGGTGTGATTGTCTTTTTAATGGCGCTATACCTTGCTGTTATGCATCAAAAGGTGAAAGGAAAGCCGCTAAACTGGGAGTATTTAATTTCTGAAGAGGGTAAAAAAATGATGCTGCTGTACCGCATTGCGAATATGTTCGTTGATGTACCAGCGTTAAAAGAGAGAGTATCACGTAGGAAATGGCTTGATTTCATTCTTTCGATGATCGGTGAGAAACGTACATATTTATACTTATATACGAGAACATTTTTAAGATCGGGTAACTATTTCGGATTATATATGCGTTTACTCGTTCTTGGGGGAATTATTCTTTACTTTATCCCATTTTTATATGGACGTTTTATCGTAAGCATTGTTTTCTTATACTTAATCGGCTACCAGCTCTTAACCCTTTGGAAACATCACCGTATGAAAGTTTGGCTTGATTTATATCCGGTAGGGGGAGACGAGAAGAAGAGAGATTTCCTTACTTTATTAAATGCGATTCTTATCATTGGTAGCGTTGTATTTACAATTATATTTGCACTTGCGACGAAAGACTTCATAATGACCGGCATTTTATTTGTCGTAAGTATAATATTTAGTATCGGTTTCGTTTATCAATACGGTGCGAAACGAATTGAGCGTTTAAACTGAAAGGAATGAACCTATGATTACATATGAAGAGAAGGTTAGAAAAGAATTGGAGCAGTGGAAAGCTACATTCATGAAAGATTCTTCTATGATGACACGGTTCTCTAAAAAAGTGCAGGTGAAAGTGCAACAACTAGTGCCCGCGAAAGTGCAAAAGGTACTAACAGAAACGATTCGGATGATGGTGCAAACAATTAGCGCTGGATCAAACTTCATAAAACCGAAGCTAAAAGAAACGAACTGGTCACTGCAAAGACGAGACGATGAAGTACGTAAAAAGATGGACGAATATAAAAAAGTCGCAGCGGCAGAAGGGGCAGGAACAGGAGCAGGTGGTATTCTCCTTGGCCTTGCCGATTTCCCGTTATTACTGACCATTAAAATAAAATTTTTATTTGATGCAGCAACATTGTACGGATTTGATACGAGTAAAAAAGAAGAACGTCTTTTTATTCTTCACGTTTTCCAGCTTGCTTTTTCAAGTGACGATTACCGAAAAGAAGTATGGAAAGCGATTGAAACGTGGGATACAGAAGAAGAAAATCATATGGACTGGGAAAAGTTCCAAACAGAATACCGAGACTATATCGATTTAGCAAAAATGCTCCAGCTCGTCCCAATCATCGGTGCCCCGGTCGGAGCATATGCGAATTATCAATTATTGCAAAGGCTTGGGGAAGTGACGATGAATTGTTATCGAATGCGATTGCTTAATAGAAATTGATTTGTTTTATCAAAAAAGAAAGCCTCTTAAATGTGTAATTTAGGAGGCTTTTCTATTTATCCCGCATTAACGGGCAGTAAGACCCCCACCTCAAAATTCAGCGGAAGCAAAGAAGTTAGGTGGGGGATCAACTGCCCGTAAAAGCCCGATTGGTTCAACTAATAATCAGTGGGGATGAACAAAACCCCCACTGATTAAAGTTTCACTTTATTATTTTGGCTGTTTTCGTAGATATTGTTGCTTTTCAAAAACGAAGAGGGGCTTGCCGACTCTTCGTTCCTACTTCCTCATCGAACTCCCTACGATCTTACCTGATGGTTCGTCCACGAGTTTATTTATATCGCCTAACAACTCTCGCTGTTTAGCCGGAATGGTAACGAGTGTTACTTCTTTTCCTTTGAATGACGTATCAGCGAGTTGATATTTGGTTGTATCCGCTATTACTTTGCTGACTTTTGCATCTTTCCAACTGCCATCTACTTCATCTTTCTCTGCTTGTGATAACGAGCTCCAAACCAATTCCCTTACATCCTTTTTCGTTTGTCCCGTTTCTGTTTTCGGGGTTTCGTTGGTTTTTGTTGTTCCACAACCGCTTAAAAGGATGGATACACAAGTGAATGCAGATACAATCATGCCGATTTGTTTCTTCAAGATGCAAAACTCCCTTCATCGCATATATACTTCTATATTTCATGTCCTGCTGGATGGCTCGGAACAATTCGTGATGTTCTGTTTTGGAAAGTGTTGCAAAATCTTTGTACACATTACGCCACATCGCCTCCATTGATATAGTAATATCAATGGAGGGAAGGGTAGGCAACGTAGTAACAATCTTTACGAAAACAGTCATTATTTTCTGACGGATGAAGGAATGGAGCGAGCACGGTTTAATGTCTCGGTAGTTAAAGTAGTATATAAGGTGAAAATGTTCAGTCGAAATATATTTTTGAAAGAGATAGAGGACTTCGACAGTTAACCCCTATGCTAAGGTGTGGTCTCTGTCTTTTCTAACTAGAATGAGATAATGACCGTTATAATTATTTATATTTCTAAAACCTAATTTTTCATAGAATGAGGTTTTATCTTCTGTTCCTAAGGAAATGGTACGAACTCGTTTCACTTTAGGATGGTTAGTTAGATGTAGTATTAACTGTTTGCCAATCCCTTTACCTTGATACGATTCATCCACTACTACATCGTAAATCTCTCCCCAACGCACATAATCTGTGAGCATACGTGCAAAACCAACAATTTTATCATCATCGAATGCTGTAATTAATAGCGGGGTATTTTCCAACATTTCCTCCCATTCCTTTATGTCTGTTGGCATTTTCCAAGTGGCTACCCTTTGAAAAATTTCTTTAAGTTCAATTACGTTGATATCTTCTTTGTTATGACTGTAGTGAATATTCATAAATTATCCCCTTTAATCTAAAATATAAAATATTAGATTCTAGATAAGGAAACCAAATTCCTGTATATGTAGTCGTTATTAAACAAGGAATGAAGGAAACCTTTCGTTCAAACTTTATTTTAATCCTACATTAATAACAATCTCAAATAAATTATAGTGTTGTATTTAGTTTTGTTGGAGAAAATACCTACCGAGAAAAGGTAGGTGACCTTATTTGAAAAAAATTTTATGTATTATTTTTAGCGTTTTATTTTTTATCACTACTTCTACTGTTTTTGCAAAGCAAGAAGCACAGAGTCAAGAATTTATTAATCAGTATTATTTTGATATTGATTTAAAAGGGGTTAAAGATATCTATTTCTTTAGGGAGTTCCCTTTTTATAATGATAAAGGACAAGTTTCACCTTTAGGTAAGGTAGTTTTATCTGTATTACAGGGTGATATATGGACATGGGTTAGAGAACCAAGGATTTATGTTAAAGAAAACATTGCTTATATGCACGCAGTCAAATTAGATGGATTAAATCTGTTATATACGTTAAAAAAAGAAAATAACGTTTGGAAAGTCGTTAAAATTGAGAAAAAGAAACTTCCTACGGTTGGTAGCGAAGTTATATTGGAGCAAGCATTTCTAAGAGCGATTGGAATAGAGATACTTAATGCAACAAAAACGTATTATGGTGAATAAAAGCTTTTTGATTCGGCAAGAGTTATTGATATTGTCCGAGATGAATTTAATGATAAGTATGATATAACAATTCAAATTGTTACGTATGAAGGACCTATAATGCCACCTTATGGTTTTGATACAATTACTTTACGAATACCAGGTTTTAAAGTAATAAAATACGAGCATAAAGATGTTTCGGATATTGGGAAAATACCATTAGAAACACATTAAAATGTTTAAGGTAATGTGGAGTATTAGTTAAAAAGGAAAAAAGAGGTAATTACATATTAAAAGTGATTGAGATAGTCCTCAATCACTTTTTTTATATTTTTATTCATATTTTTTTAATACTTACCAATAATATACAACAAAGGAAGATTTGGTTATAAAGTTACTTGAGCTTACTTTACTGTATTTAGGGGTGCAAAATATGAAAGTATCAATATTTATTACTTGTGTTGCAGATGTTTTTTATCCAGAAGTAGGGAAAGATGTTGTGGAAATTCTTGAAGATTTAGGGTGTGAAGTTGATTTTCCAAAAACTCAAACTTGCTGCGGACAACCTGCTTATAATAGCGGGTATGTGAAAGAAACAAAAACAGCTACAAAACATATGATTGAAGCCTTTTCTAGTTCAGAATATGTTGTGGCACCATCGGGGTCTTGCGCTATGATGGTTCACGAGTTTTCTAGCTTGTTTTCTGAAAGTGAAGCGGATTGGAAGAAAAAAGCTACTGAACTTGGAAATAAAACATACGAATTCACACAATTTCTTGTGGAAGTATTAGGGAAAGAAGACTTAGGTGCAGAGCTTCATAAAAAAGCAACGGTTCATACATCTTGTCATATGAGCCGATTAATGGGGATTAAGGAACCACCGCAAAAACTATTAAAGTGTGTAAAGGGACTGGAAGTTGTTTCATTGCCGCATAATTATGATTGTTGCGGATTTGGAGGGACATTCTCGGTGAAAATGCCAGAAATCTCTGAGCAAATGGTTGAAGAAAAAGTAAAGCATATTATGGAAACCGGTGCGGAATTGTTAATTGGGATGGATTGTAGCTGCTTAATGAATATAAAAGGACGTTTAACACGCAATGGTTATCAGATTGATGTAAAACATATTGCTCAAGTATTAAATGAAGATCGAAAACAAGGGGGATATAGAGATGGGGATGAAAATTGGGAACGATCCCTTTCATAAGCGTACTAAAACAGGTATTGGGGATCAATTTATGCGACAGGCTGTCAGGAAAGCGCAAGATGGTCTGAGAGTCAAGAAATTAAAAGCTACTGAGAGTCTTGGAAACTGGGAAGAATGGCGAGCTTTAGGAGAAGAAATTCGAAAGCATACATTAGAAAACCTTGATTATTATTTATATGAGCTGAGTGAAAATATTGAGAAAAACGGTGGTTTCGTTTATTTCGCAAAGACTGCAGAAGACGCAAGGGAATATGTAAAAGAGATTGTAAAAAAGAAAAATGCGAAAAAAATTGTGAAATCAAAATCGATGGTAACAGAAGAGATTAGTTTAAATGAAGCGATTGAAGAAGCTGGAGCAGAAGTGTTAGAAACAGATCTTGCTGAATTTATTCTACAAGTGAACGACCACGATCCGCCGTCACATATTGTTGTTCCGTGCCTTCACAAAGATAAAGAACATATTTGTGAAATATTTAAAACAAAGTTAAATTATACTGGAACATCTGATCCTACGGAAATGGCGAGGTTTGTAAGAGATTATTTACGTGATGATTTTTTTGCAGCGGATATAGGAGTGACTGGATGTAACTTTGCTGTTGCAGAGTCTGGATCAATTTCTATCGTAGCAAACGAAGGAAATGCAAGACTTACTACGACACTTCCGAAAACGTTGATTACAGTTATGGGGATGGAGCGTATTGTTCCGACATGGGAAGAGCTTGATGTTTTAGTAACACTTCTATGCCGAAGTTCTGTAGGACAAAAGTTAACAAGTTATATTACAGGGTTAACTGAGCCTGGCGGGGAAGATGGACCTGAGGAATTTCATTTAGTCATTGTTGATAATGGTCGTTCCGATATTGTAGGAACGGAATTCCAAAGTGTCCTCCAGTGCATTCGTTGCGCGGCATGTATTAATGTGTGTCCTGTATACAGGCATATTGGTGGACATGCATATGGCTCTATTTATCCAGGACCAATTGGAGCTGTGTTGACACCGCTTTTAGGGGGATATGATGAATATAAGGATTTACCTTACGCATCTAGCCTTTGTGGTGCATGTACGGAAGCGTGTCCAGTGAAAATCCCGTTACATGACTTATTAATTAAACATCGCAGCCGCATTGTAGAAGAAAAACGATCACCTGTAGCTTGGAACGTGGCTATGAAAGGTTTTGAAAAAGCGGTGAAGAGTCCTAGACTATTTTCTTTTGCAGCGAAGAGCGCTCCGTATGCATTAAAACCTCTTGCAAAAGGGGATAAGATCGAGCGTGGAATTGGGCCGTTAAAAGCTTGGACGGATGCGAGAGATTTTCCAGTTCCGAAAAAACAACCGTTTCGAGAGTGGTTTGAAAAACACGAAAAGGAGAACAATGATGGCCATCCAAAACCGTGAGGAATTTTTACTCCAGTTATCAGAAAAGCTTGGTAGGAAACGTCCAGAAGCAGTGAAAAAACCGAACTGGTCTTTTTCCCCGCAGTGGAATGTTTTTGACGGACTGGCGCAAGATGAACTTGTATTAAAGTTAATAGAGCACTGCGAAGTTATTCATACAGAAGTAAAGCGAACAACAAAGGAAAACCTTGTTGAAACATTGGGGGCTTTTATAAAAGATTGGAATATCAAATCTGTTATATGTTCGAATGATGAGCGCTTTAATGAGTATGGTCTTACGCCATGTTTCAGCAATGAAGGTACAACAAATTTTCGTACATGGGGATTAGATCATAAAGAAGAGGACATAAAATTTGCGAAAGCTGCTGACCTTGGCATTACGTTCAGTGATATGACTTTGGCAGAATCAGGAACCGTTGTACTATTTAATGACGGGTTAAAAGGAAGACATGTGAGTCTTCTTCCGGAGTCATATATTGCAATCGTTCCTAAAAGTACGATTGTACCAAGATTAACCCAAGCTACAAAACTGATCCATAATCAAAATAAAGCGGGAGAAAACTTGCCGGCTTGTGTGAACTTCGTTTCGGGTCCGTCAAATAGCGCGGATATTGAAATGAACCTTGTCGTAGGTGTACATGGGCCAATTAGAACAGCGTATATTATTGTGGATGATCAATAATGATTTACGTGTGCGGCAGAGCGTGAAATATAGCTGAAACATTATAAGAGTACTGAAAATAGAAAGTGCTGGCTGTTAAATATAACCGGAGCTTTCTATTTTGTGTGCCCTTACTGGTGAAAGTTAAAGACCAAGTCCACTATAGCTGACTCCAACTACGATTAATATGATAAAGAGCACAATGAGTAATATATAACTGCTACTAACTCCCTTACCATCTTGTCCAGCTTCACCGCCGCCGCTACCACCTTTACCGCCAGATCCCATATGAAAACCCTCCTTATCGTTATACATTGTTTTTACTTTATATTTTTCTAGGTTCATCAAGAAGTTCCTTTTAAAACTCTAATTAACTTGCAAATCATTCATTTTCATTTTACAATTTACTTACCGACCGGTAAGTAAAAATAAGTGAGGTACAGTATGACAAAGAATTTACAAACATCGCAGCACATTGTAGAGGCATCATTTAAACTAATGGCAGAGCATGGCATTGAGAAGATGAGTCTTTCAATGATTGCGAAAGAAGTAGGTATATCAAAGCCAGCTATTTATTATCATTTTCCGTCTAAAGAAGCGCTAGTTGATTTTTTATTTGAAGAGATTTTTTCTGGATATTATTTCGTGGGTTACTTCGATAAAGAACAATATACGAAAGAAAACTTTGCAGAAAAGTTAATCGCAGATGGTTTACATATGTTGTCTGAGTATAGAGGCCAAGAAGGCATATTACGCGTTATAAATGAATTCATCGTAACTGCGACACGAAATGAAAAGTATCAGAAACGCTTATTTGAAATACAAGAAGATTTTTTAAATGGATTCCACGATTTATTAAAGAAAGGTGTGGAACTTGGTGTTGTGTCACAACATGCAACTGAAGAAAACGCGCATACGTTAGCGCTCGTTATTGATAATATGAGTAATTACATATTAATAGGATTCCAGTTAAAGTATAAAGAAATTTGGATTCGAAATGTGAAAAACGTAATTAAGGAGGGGGAATAAAAATGAAAATGCAGAAAAACTGGTGGCTCGGTTTTCTGGGGTTAATTGGAATTTATAAAATCCCAGGTATGATTGAAGCTTTCCAAGCGGATAAAGGTTGGTTCGCGTTAATCGGTTTCGTGTGGTTACTTTGGTTCGGGTATTTTATTCCTGAGAAAAAAGAGGATAAATAATAAATTTTCAATTTTATGTAAAGTTATGTAAAATATAGATTGAGACAATTCATATATTAGATTAATAGATTTGGAGTGGTTACATGGATCCATTGAAAAATGAAATTCATCCTGACATGATCAAGGTGTGGAAAGTTCGTGCTGTAATTGAGGAAGGGATCGGTATTCTCGTCATTTTAGTTTACCTGTTCCTTATGATAAAGTTTGATTGGTGGGCGTGGATTTTGTATGTGCTGATCGGGTTAACAGTTGCACTAGCACCATTTGAGTACTTCCTATTCCCGAAACTGCGTCAGCGTTATTATAGCTACCAACTAAATGAAGAAGAACTTGAAATTCAGCACGGTCTTTTCGTTGTAAAGCGCGTATTAGTACCGATGATTCGTGTACAGCACGTTACAATTGAACAAGGACCAATTATGAGAAAATATGGATTAGCAGAATTACATATTTCAACAGCGGCAACTTCTCACAGCATTCCAGGCTTAATGATGTATGAAGCAGAAATGTTAAAAACGAGAATCGCAGAATTAGCGAAAGTGAGTGATGAGGATGTATAAGAGGCAGCATCCCATTACGATGTTATTAGAATTAAAAATAACAGACTTTATACCATTGCTTATTTTCATGTTTAGTTTAAATGGAAAGTTTCCATTTTGGTATTTAATTCCCGCTGGATTCGGTTTACTCACCGTCTTTTCAGCTTTTGAAAAATGGTATTACACAACATACTGGGTTGAAAATAACGTATTACATGTTAAACAAGGGCTCTTTGTGAAGAAGGAGAGCTACTTAAATAAAGAACGTGTCCAAACGATTAATACAAGTTCAAACGTGTTATATCAAATGCTCGGTTTAAAGAAAATTCAAATCGAAACAGCTGGCGGAGGCGATGATGCCGAAGTAAGCCTAGCTGGTATTACAGAAGATGAGGCGAAGGAGCTTATTTCCTTACTAAATGAGCCAACTCCAGAAGTAAAAGCAGAAGAAACATCAGAAGAATTAGTAGAAAAAGAAGTTATGACAGAGGAAAAGCAAGCGACAGAGTACAAATTAACTTTGAAAGAAATTTTATTAGCATCTGTTACATCTGGTCAGTTTGGACTATTATTCTCATTAATCTTTTTCGTGTATCACCAAGTAGATGAGTACATTCCGAAATGGATAAAAAATAGCGTAGAGTCGTATGTAATGGATCATGATATATACGGCTGGATTTACATGGTAGCTATTTTACTCGTCCTTTCGTGGATTATATCTACAATTGGTTACGCGTTAAAACATGGTAATTTCACAGTAAATCGAAAAAACGATGAAGTGCGTATTTCTCAAGGATTACTTGAAAGGAAAGAACTTGTACTAAAGTTACACCGTATTCAAGGGATTACGATAAAAGAAGGTATTTTCCGTCAGATGTTCGGTTATTGTGCTGTGCAAGTCGAAGTTATTCAAAGTAAGGGATTGGGAGAAGAGAAAGACAAAGTTACGCTGCATCCGATTATTCGAAAAGATCGTGTGCAAGAGTTACTCGCTCATTTACAATTGCCATATGAACTGAATACAAATATTACTGCATTACCAAAAGCAGCCTTGCGCCGTTATTTAATTGATAGTTTCATTTTCTTCGCAATGCTAGCAATCCCGCTTACTGGGATAAGCATATACTTTGAAAAGTATTTCATCATGTGGGCGTTGTTACCGCTAGCTATCCTCATCTTTACACTTGGATACGCAACATTTAAAACAAATGGTTACGGTGTAAACGGAGAACAAATTACGATTATACATCGTAGTATTGGGAAACATACAGGACTTGTAAGAAGAAGACACGTCCAATCAATTGAAAAAACACAATCATATTTCCAGCGCCGAGCGGATTTATGTACGTATACGTTTTCTAGTGCATCATCGAATTATAAACTAGAGCATACGAGAGTAGAAGATGCGGAGAGAATGCAGGATTGGTATAAGAAGAGAATATGTGAGGATTAAATGAAATGGCTTGCCTAGTATGAAAGGCAGGCTTTTTTGTTATGGAGAAATGAGTAGTTTGATTCATATATGGGTGCAAATACAGCTCACATTTCTCAATACGTATCAGAAAAAAAGGTAGTATACTTCTATTTCAGGAAAATCTGTGGAATTTTTGATATAAATGGTATACTAATATAGAAAAAGTATTAGGAGGCTATATATGATAAGTCAGTTAAAAAGAGAAGCACTTGATGCATTAAAAGGAAAATGGGGATTAGCGGTAGGGGCAACCTTATTAGTCGGAATCCTTATTGGAGCTGTTGAACTTCTAATTACAGGTGTTTTCTCGATGTTTTGGGGTTGGGAAGAAGCAGGTGATTCGCTTACAGTAAGTATTATTGCAATGCTTGTTATCGGTCCGTTAACAATAGGCGCCTACTATCTTGTTTTAAATGTAATCCGTGAGACTAGTGCTCGCATTGGTGATTTATTTAGATGGTTTAGCGATGGAAGTAAGATTATGAAGTCGTTTTTAACATATTTACTAATGTATGTATACTTGATGCTATGGACATTACTTCTTATTATTCCGGGTATTATTAAATCATTTTCTTATTCTATGACGTATTTTATTTTGAATGATCGTCCAGAATACACAGCGAATCAAGCGATTACCGAAAGTCGCCATATGATGAATGGACATAAAATGGATTACTTTTTACTATGCTTAAGCTTCCTTGGCTGGTTCCTTTTAAGTATTCTTACCTTAGGAATCGGTTTCTTATGGTCTGCACCTTATTTCTACGCGACATCGGCAGCATTTTATGAAGAGATTTCAAAAGAATATTACAAAAAAGAAGGTACTACCTTCTAATAAACCACCTAAACCACTTGCCCCCTAAAGAATATAGGGAACAGACGGTTTAGGTGTTTTGATATGTGTTCTGTTTTCGGGTTCACTTCAAAGCTCTTCCCTCTATGTTTTATCATAGAGGGTTATTTTTTTATGTAAAAATGATAGAAAATAATGAATAATATATGTGAAGGGAAAAGTGAGGTGAATGAGATTGAGCAAATTTTTAATTCCGTATTCATTTTCTATATTAAGTTTTTTTATTTCAGTAACGGTACTTGATTTATATGATAGGATGGGAAAAAATAATGAGATGATTTCACCGACTATACTTGGAAAGGTAATTCAAGCTACTTCGCAAATGGGAGTCCTTACATTGTATTTCGGAGTACCTATTATTTTAGGTGGCTGTCTACTTGGTGAGCTATTGTTTAGAGGTATCATTTTACGTTTTAAACTAAGCTATATTATATCTTTATTATTATATTTGCTTTTAGCTTTTAGTATTGTTTTTGTAACGGTAGGAATTCCAACTACATACGAAGATTCTAATACCTTTTTCATGGGAATAACTATGATTTGCGCTGTTACATTCTTTGTGGGCCGAAATATATGGGAGAAAAAATCAGTTAATAATGGAGTGACAAAATGAAATACACTTGTCCATGTTACGGATATAAAGTGAAACTTTAATCAGTGGGGATTTTGTTCATTCCCCACTGATTATTAGTTGAACCAATCGGGCTTTTATGGGCAGTTGATCTCCCACCTAACTCCTTTGCACTAGCTGAATTTTGAGGCGGGAGTTTTACTGCCCGTTAATGCGGGGTAGAACGTTAGAAGAAGAACCACCAGGTACATATGAAATTTGTAACATATGTTATTGGGAAGATGATCCTGTTCAGTTTAACGATCATGACTTTGAAGGCGGAGCAAATGAAGTTTCGTTAAGACAAGCACAGAGAAATTTCATTGTATTTGGTGCTTGCGAGGAATGCTTTGTTGAATCAGTTAGAAAACCGACTAACGAAGATATAAAGGATGCTAGTTGGAAGCCAGTTTGTTAAGTAGTTTTTAAATGAAAATGTTATTACTCAATTTAATAAGAGTAATAACATTTTTTTATGCAATGATGAAAGAATTAACGACGTCTTATAAGATAAAACAATAAAGATGATACAGTAATAGGAAGGCCAGTATCCAGAAAGGCATTTAAATTAAAGGATAGAAAATCTCTGTCGTTAAACCACGTAAAGAATAAATGATTGTAGGAAATACCTAGCAGTATAAATAAAGGAATGCCGATTTGTAATTCATGACTTCTTTTTATTTTTTTATAACAAAATTCACCTAATAAACAACCGATAAGAGCGGGGATACTGCCAAGAATAATATACATAATGATTGATATCCAAATTGGTCCCCATGAATCTGCAAAATTGGGAACTTGTGTATACTGTAAAACATTTACAATGACAGAAAAAACTAGTAAGCATGTTAAATAACTAATTATGAATTTTTTCAATAGAATCATCCTCTTACTATAGAAGTTATGTAAAATGATATAAAAAAAGCATCTAGCAAAAGTACTAGATGCAAATAAAAACACAAGGGAAGATAAATGTCTTCCCTTTTCCCGTAAGTAATTATATCAAAAAAATTATAAAAAACTAGCTTTATTTTTAATATAATGAATGTGTGAAGCTATGAAAGTAAAAGATTACACTATTTTCGTAGTGTTTTTTATTAAAAGGAGTGAATTATAGTGCTCGGAGTAAAATTTTATGATTGGAAAAAACAACGTCCTAAAAAACATTATTTGCGTGTGCATGAAATTAGGATTTTTGAGTTAATTTTCTCAAAGAAAATTAACGAGTTTGAAATGGGATTGGGAGAGATTGAGCAAGTTACTGTCTATTGTTTAGCTAATGAAAATACTGATATTTCATATAAAGTGAATAGAGATTTAGGTGAAATTTGTGTATATGTTCCTTACGATTTTATGAAATTTTTAACACTTGATTCAGTTGAAGAGAAATACAATGAGTTTTGTAAATTAGTACATCAATATGTTATCCCCGGACTTGAAGAAAACTCTACTCTCTCACCATCTATTGTTAGAAAGTATGTCGAAGAGTCTTTGGGAGAAATTGTGAAACGAAACTATGAAGGGATATTTTTAGTAGGAAAGACACCTAAAAAAAGCCCAAGCCGTAAGAAGATAGCGATATTAAAAGGAATTCATCGTGTTAAAGGTTTCCAACTACGATGTGAGGTGTACGATGAAAAGGGTTTAAAGATTCGCGATCAATTATTGGTGGAAGAGGTAGGTAACGAAATGGTGTATTCAAGATTTCTAGGCACATTAAAATGGGAAAGTGAAAATTTAATTGTGGTCAAATCAAAATCTAGTAGTTGGAAAGAAGAAATTTATATTTAATAATAAAGCTATTATAGAAGAAATGATTTGTAGAAAGAAGAGATGCTAGTGCTTCTTCTTTCTTTATGTTTATTCGATTAATGAAGGGAATTTTGAAGAAATGCTCGATATGACGTGATAACTATAATTTTACAAAATTGTATATAAAGCCTTATTTTCTGCTAATATATAATTAATAAATTCATATAATTGGAGTGATGAGATGCAGCCGTTAGAAAAGGAGATTCATTCTAATATGCTGAAAGTGTGGAGAATTCATGCTTTAATTGGGGCGGCAGTTATACTAGCAGTCGTAATTGCGTATTTCTTTTTTATGATTAACTTTAACTGGTGGGGCTGGTTGTTTGGATTGTTAGTGACAGGAGCAGTTATATACATACCACTCGACTATTTTGTATTTCCAAATTTACGTCAACGTTATTATAGTTACAGATTAAATGAAGAAGAGATTGAGATTCAAAAGGGAATGTTCGTTGTAAAACGCGTACTTATTCCGATGATCCGCGTGCAGCACGTAACGATTGAGCAAGGGCCAATTATGAGAAAGTATAATTTAGCAGAATTACATATTTCAACAGCGGCAACTTCTCATAGTATTCCAGGCTTAACGAAGGAAGAAGCAGAGCAGTTGAAAAGACAAATTGGAGAGCTTGCGAAAGTGAGTGATGAGGATGTATAAGAGGCAACATCCAATCACGATATTATTAGGTATTAGGATTTCTAGTTTATTTCCACTTATTATCCTTGTTATGTTTAAACCTGAAGAACAAGTGAAACCCTGGTATTTATTTTATCTTTTCATCTTGTTTATTATATTCATTATGGCGATATTTTCAGCTATAAAATGGTATTTCAAAGTGTACTGGATTGAGAGTAATATTTTACATATAAAACACGGTGTTTTTGTGAAGAAGGAAAGTTATTTAAATAAAGACCGTGTGCAAAATATTAGTACATCTTCTAATGTCATTTATCAAATGCTTGGACTTACGAAATTAAATATAGAAGTAGCGGGCGGCGGTAGTGAGCCAGAAGTGATGTTAGCTGGTATTAGAGAAGATAAAGCGAAAGAACTGATTGCTTTATTACATAAAGAGAGAAGCGTTTTGAGTGAAGATGCGCCCGCAGAAGAAGAAAGTAAGACGGTTTATCGGTTAACGGCGAAAGAAATTTTATTCGCATCTATTACATCTGGCAGATTTGGATTAGTGTTTTCTATGTTAGTAATCCTTTACACAGAGTTTAATCAATTTCTTCCAGAATGGCTCATAAATAAAGTGGAAGCTTATGTTGTGGATAACGGTGTATATGAATTAATCGTTATGGCCGCGATTTTAATGGCAATTTCGTGGGTCATTTCTACGGGCGGCTATGCATTAAAATACGCGAACTTTAAAATAGAGCGAAACGGAAATGAAATTCGTATTGTGCAAGGGTTATTTGATAAGAAAGAGTTTGTCTTAAAGCTCCACCGCATTCAAGCGATTACTGTAAAAGAAGGAATTCTCCGCCAGCCTTTCGGTTATTGCTCTGTCGAAGTGGAAGTCATTCAAAGTATAGAAGCGGCAGGGAATGAAGTGATGTTACATCCTTTTATGAAGAAAAAAGATGTACAGCAGCTACTTGCCTATTTACAGTTGCCATATGAAATAGAAGAGGAAATCGTTCATTTACCGAAGGCTGCATTACGCCGTTACGTCGTAATGGGCTGGATTACAAGCGCTGTGCTCGCTGTGCCAATCGCTGGTGCGAGTATATATTTTAAACAACATACTGCGTTGTTCGTTCTTATACCGCTATTTATTGTATTTACAATACTTGCATACGCTAGATATAAAAGTGGTGGATATATGATACGAGACAATCAGTTAGTAATGGTGCACCGAGGTCTCGCGAAATATACAGGGATCATGCGAAGAAGGCATATTCAAGTGGTCGGATACAATCAATCTTATTTTCAAAAGAAAGACGAGTTATGTACAGCTGCTGTAGCGGTGGCGGGACATGGTTATGAAGTGAAGCATATGCGAAAAGAAGACGCGCTTCGCATATATAATTGGTACAAAGAAAAAGGAAACACCGTGTAATGGTGTTTCCTTTATTTGTGTCGTCATTTGTCGATAAGTCGATATATTCGAAAAATCGCCGATATAATTTCATATACCGCCGACTCCGAACTCCGAAAATTAAACTAAAACATCAAAAGTAGTCACGAACGACGGGCGAGAGAAAATACTTTTTTGCTGTTCTGCATGTGGATGCGCCTGAGCCTGAGCTTGTCCCTCTGCTTGTGCAGGACGTTTTTTATGAGCGTTTTCGAATGAACGTGATTCTGTCCAGTCTTTAAAGTTTTGCTCAGTTTCCCACATCGTTAAGATGACATATGTATCATTACTTAATGGACGAAGAACGCGGATTGCTTGGAAACCAGGTTCGTTTTCGATTAGACCAGCACGGTTTTTAAAACGGTTTTCAAATACAGGGCGACCTTCGTCTGTTACAGAAATGTTGTTACAAACGATGTAGCCAGGTTGTCCTTTAAATTCTCCAACAGCGTCTAATACGTCATACTGAAGTGTGGATTCCACAGATTCTTCAGTATTTTCTTTATAAAACATATCTTTTTCGTTATTTTTTGCAGTGAAATGTGCTTGTTCTAGAGGTGTTTCGTATGAAATAATAGCCTTCATTTTAATGCCCCCTTTATGGTTTGTCTCTATTATATCAATTCTCTTAAAAAACTTCGAAGATTATATACATAAAGATACTTCTTTTTCAAATAATAAATGTACCATCATTTGGAAAGAAGGCCGATGTATGAAGAAAGCAAAGTGGACTTTATTAGGCGGGATAGCAACGTTCGTAGTAGCGATTGTACTCTATAAACTTATTGTGTTAACTGGTGGCTATATGATGGATGAAAAGCAGCTTGTTTTCCACTCTTCATCACGTATCGTTGACCAGAAAGGAAAAGAAATTACGAAGTTATATGTAGAAAATAGAGAGCTCGTGCCGATTGAAGAAATTCCAAAGTACGTGCAGCAAGCATTTATTGCTGTGGAAGATTCTCGTTTTTATGAGCATCAAGGAATTGATTACCCTTCTATATTTCGGGCGCTTTATAAAGACGCGTTAGCTGGAGAGAAGGTAGAAGGCGGTAGTACGATCACGCAGCAACTAGCTAAAAATGTCTTTTTAACTCGCGAAAAAACATTTACGCGTAAATTGAAAGAGGTCGCAATTTCTCTTCAATTAGAGCAAAAATATACGAAGCAGCAAATTCTTGAAATGTATATGAATCATATTTATTTCGGTCATGGGGCATATGGTATTCAAGCGGCAGCAAAGTTGTATTTTAATAAAAATGTAGAAGATTTAACAGTGGAAGAGGGAGCTATGCTTGCAGGGCTTCCGAAAGCGCCAAATGGCTATTCACCGTACTTATCCCTAGAAAAGAGTAAAGGGCGCCGTGATCTTGTTTTGTCACTTATGCATAAACAAGGCTATTTAACAGCGGAAGATAGTGTTCGTTACCAAGGGAAAACAATCGCTCTTTATAAAAATTCAGATGAACGTGAACTCGCATATATGCCTTATATCGATATGGTTATAGATGAAGCGGCGCGTTTATATGGTTTATCGCATCAAGAAGTACTGCGCGGAGGATATACGTTTGTCGTACCGATGGATGAAAAAGTTCAAAAGGTAGCATATAACCAGTTTCAAGATGCGAGAAATTTCCCTGGTAAAGAAAACGGGGCGCAAGGTGCATTTTTATTAATGGATAATCAGACTGGCGGAATTAAAGCCGCGATTGGCGGAAGAGAGTATGTTCCGAGAGGGCTTAATCGCGTTTTTGCAAAGCGGCAGCCTGGTTCTGTTTTAAAGCCGCTTATCGTATATGGACCTGCACTTGAGACGAAGAAATATAATCCATATTCTTTATTAACGAATGAAAAAAGTTCGTTTGAAGGTTATGAACCTCGAAATTATAATCATGAGTATACGAAAGAGATGACGATGTACGATGCGGTATTAGAATCAGCAAATGTGCCAGCTGTATCTTTATTAAATGAATTAGGGGTAGATGAGGGAAAGCAATATTTAGAGAAAGGGAATGTTCATATTGCGGACTCAGGTTTAAGCACAGCACTTGGCGGGCTGAAAAATGGTGTTTCTCCATTTGATCTTGTCAAAATGTACCGATCTTTTTTAGCAAACGGGAATATTATCGAACCGCACGTTATCGATAAAGTGTTAAATAGACACGGGGCGGTCATTGGAGAATCATCAAAAGCTGAAACGAAAGTCTTTTCGAAGCAAACGGCATGGTATATGACAAAGATGCTTGAAGGAGTTGTGAAAGAAGGTACGGCAAAAGCTGGCGTATATAATGGAGCTTTAGCTGGAAAAACAGGCACAACTTCACTGCCGAATGATGACAATGGTGCGCGTGATATGTGGTTCGTTGGATATACACCGAATTTAGTAGGTGCAGTTTGGATTGGCTATGACCGCACCGATAAAGAGCATCAATTACAAGATGGAAATGCATCTGCAACGATGTTATTTAAAAAGATTTTAACGAAAGCAAATATACAAGATAAAGCGAGTTTTCATAGGCCAAAAGGTGTTGAAACAATTGGACTGCCAATTCGTTTAGATAAGATTCAAAACGTGGAAGCAAAACTAGCATTTAGTCCTTTCGGTTTATTTGCAATGAAACTAAGCTGGACGCCGCTTCCTGATGAGCGAATTATGTATCGGATTTATAAAGTTGAAAAAGGAATTCATACTCACGTTGGAACGGCAAAAGGAACGGGGAAATATGAGGAGAAGTTTATTAATATATTCTCAAAACCAAGTTTTTACGTTGTGCCATATAACACACAAACGAACCGTGAAGGAGAAAAGTCAAAAGTAGCTAAACCGTAGTTTTTCTCTGTGCTATAATAAGAATGTTGTGAAAATAGTAAACGTTTTTACGAACGTTTGTGTCAATTTAATGAACAACGTACATAATGTTATGCATTTTGTTTTTACAAGCTGTATAGTAAAAAAAGATAAATATCGGAATAGAGCATATTTAAAGAAAAAGCATTGGTAAGGAAGGGAGCTAGGGTCTTGGTAAGAACTATAAATGAGACATTTTTAAAAGCATGTAGGGGGGAACGTACAGAGTATGTACCAGCATGGTATATGCGTCAAGCAGGTCGTTCACAGCCGGAATATAGAAAGATAAAAGAGAAATATTCTTTATTTGAAATTACACATAATCCAGAGTTGTGCGCTTACGTTACAAAGTTGCCAGTTGATCAATATAACGTAGACGCAGCAATTCTTTATAAAGATATTATGTCACCACTACCTGCAATTGGTGTTGATGTGGAAATTAAATCTGGCATTGGTCCAGTTATCGATAATCCAATCCGTTCTTTACAAGACGTAGAAAAATTAGGGGAAATCAATCCAGAAGATGACGTACCTTACATACTAGATACAATTCGTTTATTAACGACAGAAATGTTAGATGTACCGTTAATCGGTTTTTCAGGAGCTCCATTTACGTTAGCGAGCTATATGATTGAAGGCGGTCCTTCTCGTAATTATCATAATACGAAAGCGTTTATGTATGCAGAGCCGAAAGCTTGGTTCGCTTTAATGGATAAGCTTGCAGATATGGTTATTACATATTTAAAAGCGCAAATTAATGCAGGAGCAAAAGCGGTTCAAATTTTCGATTCTTGGGTTGGAGCAGTAAATGTAGCGGATTACCGCATATTTATTAAACCAGCGATGGAGCGTATTTTTGCAGAAGTTCGCCCGATGGGTGTTCCAATGATTATGCACGGCGTAGGTGCTGCACATTTAGTGAATGAATGGCACGACTTACCGCTTGATGTAGTAGGTTTAGATTGGCGCTTACCGATCGAAGAAGCACGCGCACGTGGTGTTCACAAGGCGGTACAAGGAAATATGGATCCTTCATTCTTATTAGCACCTTGGCCTGTTATTGAAGAACATGTAAAAGGTATTTTAGATCAAGGGATGAAGCAGCCAGGTTATATCTTTAACTTAGGTCACGGCGTATTCCCAGAAGTAAATCCAGATACATTAAAACGCTTAACTACATTTATTCATGAGTACTCTAAAGAACAGTTAGCGAAGTAAAGGAGATTGTCTGTATGAAAAAGAAAATTGGTTTGCTTGTAATGGCATACGGAACGCCATATAAAGAAGAAGATATTGAACGTTACTATACACATATTCGCAGAGGAAGAAAGCCAAGTCCTGAAATGCTAGAAGATTTAACAGAGCGTTACCGTGCAATTGGTGGTATTTCTCCTTTAGCTACTATTACATTAGAGCAAGCTAAAAAGTTAGAAACGCGTTTAAATGAAGTTCAAGATGAAGTAGAGTACCACATGTATCTTGGTTTAAAACATATTGAACCGTTCATTGAAGATGCAGTACAAGCTATGCATAAAGATGGAATAGAAGATGCAATTGCACTCGTTCTTGCCCCTCACTATTCTACTTTTAGTGTGAAGTCGTATGTAGGACGAGCGCAAGAAGAAGCAGGAAAACTTGGGAACTTAACAATTCACGGCATCGATAGCTGGTACAAAGAACCGAAATTTATTCAGTATTGGGTCGATGCAGTGAAAGGTATATATAACGGTATGTCAGAAGCAGAACGTGAAAAAGCAGTGTTAATCGTATCTGCACATAGCTTACCAGAAAAAATTATCGCACTTGGCGATCCATATCCAGATCAATTAAACGAAACAGCTGACTATATTGCACGTGGTGCTGAAGTAGCAAATTATGCAGTTGGCTGGCAAAGTGCCGGAAATACACCAGATCCTTGGATTGGTCCAGATGTACAAGATTTAACGAGAGAATTAAATGAAAAGCACGGCTACAATTCATTCGTATATGCACCAGTTGGATTTGTTGCGGAACATTTAGAAGTTTTATATGACAATGACTTTGAGTGTAAAGTGGTAACGGATGAAATTGGCGCGAAATATTATCGTCCAGAAATGCCAAACGCATCGGACGCATTTATCGACTGTTTAGCAGATGTTGTATTAAAGAAAAAAGAATCTGTAATGTAAGTAGAAAGGGGGAGCTTACTTGAGGAAAAAAGTTGTGATCATCGGCGGTGGCATCACAGGATTGACAACAATGTATAACTTACAAAAAGAAATTCGTGAAAAAAACTTGCCGATAGATGCATTGCTTATAGAAGCGTCTGGTAAACTTGGCGGGAAAATTCAAACCGTTCAAAAAGATGGATTTACAATTGAACGTGGCCCTGATTCTTTCTTAGCAAGGAAAGAGAGCGCAGCTAAGTTAGTGAAAGAATTAGGACTTGATGCTGAAATTGTAAATAATAAGGCCGGTCAATCGTTCGTTCTCGTAAACAATCGGTTACATAAAATGCCGAGCGGTTCAATGATGGGAATTCCAACGCAAATTACGCCGTTTCTATTTTCCGGATTGTTCTCCCCAATTGGTAAACTAAGAGCTGGTTTTGACTTATTAATGCCTAGATCAAAACCAGTTTCTGATCAATCACTCGGGCAGTTTTTCAGGCATCGCCTTGGAAATGAAGTCGTTGAAAATTTAATTGAGCCATTATTATCTGGTATTTATGCAGGGGATATTGATGAAATGAGTTTAATGTCAACATTCCCTCAAATTTATCAAATTGAACAGGAGCACCGTAGTATTTCACTCGGTATGCGTACGCTCGCTCCAAAGCAAGAGAAGGCTGAATTGAAAAAAGGAATCTTTAAAACTGTGAAAACCGGTTTAGAATCTATAGTAGAATCTCTTGAAGTGAAGATTCCTAATGATATGGTAATGAAGGGAACTCGTATCGAAAAGGTTGCAAAACTTGGTGATAGTTATACGATTACGCTTAGTAACGGAAAAGAAATGGAAGCAGACGCGATTGTAGTTGCGACGCCGCATAAAGTATTACCGTCTATGTTTGCGCAGTATAAGCAGTTTCGTTTCTTCCGTAACATTCCGTCTACATCAGTTGCAAACGTGGCACTTGCTTTCCCAAAGTCTGCAATTCAGCGTGATATTGAAGGTACCGGATTTGTCGTATCAAGAAATAGTGATTATACGATTACAGCGTGTACGTGGACACACAAAAAATGGCCACATACAACGCCAGAAGGAAAAACGCTTCTTCGCTGTTACGTCGGACGCCCAGGTGATGAAGCGATTGTTGAACAAACTGACGAAGAAATTGTGCAGCTCGTACTCGAAGACTTACAAAAGACAATGGATATTACAGAGGATCCAGAGTTTACAATTGTAAGCCGCTGGAAAGAAGCGATGCCTCAATATACAGTAGGCCATAAAGAGCGAATGAAAAAGCTCACAACATTTATGGAGGAAGAATTGCCAGGTGTGTATTTGGCAGGTAGTTCTTACGCTGGTTCTGGTCTTCCAGCTTGTATTGAGCAAGGTGAGAGAGCTGCAAAGTGTGTGCTAACTCATTTAGAGAAAGTAATGGAGACTGAATTAGTCGCACATTAAAATATTTCAAACAAAACGCCTTCAATTATATTGAAGGCGTTTTGTTTATTGGATAACATACCTTTAGTTAATAAAGCTATATAAGTTATTTTGTATTATAGTTTGAAAACTTGTAAATTAAATAAATTTTGTGTAAAACTTGTCGAAATATAGTTCTATATAACGAATCATTTGATATGATAGAAATGTTGAGAAAATATGAAATAGGGAGAGGGAAATGGCTGTGAAGAAATTATTAAGTGTCTTTTTATCATTGATGTTATTGCTTTCATTTACTGGAACTTTAGCGCAGGCGGAAGAAACTACTTCTATGTCAGTAGAAAAAGCAATTCAAGTATTTAAGCAGCAAGGGAAAACGAAGGGGATAGTGGAAGGATATATCGTTGGGTATACGCAAAGTCCTTCTAAATACACGAAAGATCCGGCTAAGTTTGACGACACAAACGTGGCAATTGCCGATTCGCCAAACGAAACGAATCCAGACAAAATCATGCCTGTTCAATTGCCAAAAGGCGATGTGAGATCGGTAGTAAATGTGAAAGACCATCCTGAAAATATCGGGAAGAAAGTTAGGTTGACAGGGACGCTTGAGTTATATTTCGGTAGCCCAGGTTTAAAATCAGTAACAGCTCATAAGTTTCAAGGAGAAGAACAAAACCGCGTTAGCGATGTAGTGGCATCACCAAATGGTGGGGAAGTTGCAAAAGGAACAGCAGTAACATTAACAACGAATACAGAAGGAGCAACAATCTACTATACGTTAGATGGCTCTAATCCTACAAACAAAAGTGTTCGTTATAACGGACAAATTGTAGTGAATGAAAATAGTGTAGTGAAAGCAATCGCTGAAAAAGAAGGGCTTACTTCTTCAGCAGTTTCGACATTTTCATTTATAATCGTAACAAATGAACCAGTTCGTATTCATGATATTCAAGGGAAATCACATATTTCTCCTTACAATGGGAAGAAAGTAAACAATGTGGAAGGCGTTGTCACAGCGCTTGATAAAAATGGTTTTTATATAGAAGATAATCAGCCGGATAATGATCCAGCTACTTCTGAAGGTATTTACGTATACAAAAAAGATGTGAATGTAGCAGTAGGAGATCTTGTCCAAGTTGATGGAGAAGTAGAAGAATATGTTGGGCCTGGATATGCAGAAAGGTTTGACACAGATTTAACGACGACGGAAATTAAAGCGAGCCGCGTTGCTGTCATCGCAAAAGATCAACCTTTACCAGCGCCGATTGTACTTGGAGAAAACGGTGTGAAAATTCCTGATCAAATTATCGATAATGATGCATTCGGTTTATTTGATCCAAATGAAGATGCAATCGACTTTTATGAAAGTGTAGAAGGTATGCGCGTTACGATGCCAACGCCAAAAATTATTGCCCCTCAGAAAAACGGGAATTTATATGTAACAGTAGAAAATGGCGGGAATAAAGTCGTAACGAAATATGGCACACCTGTATTAGATGAAAATCAATTAAACCCAGAACGTCTTTCTGTAAAAGTACCTCGTGATTATGTAGCAAAAGTAGGAGATACTTTTACTGGAGATATAACAGGGGTAGTCGGATATGATTACGGTTCGTTCCGCATTGCGCCAATAACGGAATTACCATCTGTAGTGGACGGCGGATTTAAGCAAGTAGGGGCAAATATTCAGCCGCGTCTTGATAAGTTAACAGTTGCTACATATAACATTGAAAACTTCTCAGCGAACAAAAAAGAAACAACAGATGAAAAAGTAAAAGCGTTAGCTTATTCTATTAAATATAATTTAAAAATGCCTGATATTATCGGTGTACAAGAGATGCAAGATAATAATGGAGCAATCAATGACGGTACGACTGATGCATCTTTAAGCGCAAAACGTATCATTGATGCTGTATTAGAAATTCGTGGACCGAAGTATGAGTATGTAGAAATTGCGCCGAAAAACAATCAAGACGGCGGGGCACCTGGAGCGAATATTCGCGTCGGTTTCTTCTATAACCCATCTCGTGTGAAATTAGCGACAGTACCGAAGTTACTAGATAAAAATGTAGTTCGTATTGGAGACGAAAATCCTTTATTTGAAAGTACACGTAAACCGTTAGCGGCAGAATTTACGTTCCAAGGACAAAATGTTGTTGTCATTTCAAATCACTTAAACTCAAAACTAGGAGATGCAACGCCATTTGGAAAAGTGCAGCCGATCGTATTAAAGAGTGAAGAAAAACGAGTTCAATTAGCACAAGAAGTGAATCATTTCGTACAAGGTATTCAAGAAAAGAATACAAATGCACCAGTTGTTGTATTAGGTGATATGAATGACTTTGAATTCTCTAAACCTTTAGAAGCACTAGAGGGAACGATATTAAAAGATATGTTAAACACAGTGCCGAAAGAGAACCGCTACACGTACATTCATGAAGGTAACGCACAAGTGCTAGATCATATTTTAGTAACAAATAACATCGCACCGCACACAATTGTAGACCCTGTACACTTAAACTCAAACATTATGAAAGAACATGGACGTGTAAGTGACCACGATCCAGTACTTGCTCAAATTGATTTGAAGAAGGCTTCTTAAATAGTCGAGAAAGAACGCTTAGAAATATACTAAGCGTTCTTTTTCTGTAAAAATCATGTTGAAATTAATTTAAAATTCAGTTTTTTATAATGAGGAGGTTAAAGATGCAAGCATGGTTAAATGGAAAGTTAATGAATCAGCTTGCAATTTTTTTTAGTACGATCGTCATGCTCCAATTTGTAGCTGATGTAACAGGGCTTACACAGAATCTAGATAGTATGTATTACTTAATAAATACCGCAACTTCCTATATAACGTTTAGTTTGGCGATTATTTTTACTTTAATCGGTGCAAGAAGAGAATTAAGTAAATATGCAATTATTTCATTATGTTTAGTGGTAGCTATTAAAGCAATTTACTTTGCGACTGTTGTTATTTTGTGGGGGTTGGCTGGCACGCCGTAAATGAATAAAAAAACCTAATTTCCAAGATAACGTGAGGAAATTAGGTTTTTACAATGGCTGAAAAGCTTTTCTACATCGATCTCGTTTTTGAAGTCTTCTCATATATCTTTTTTTGTCCCGTTGTAATCCTTTTATGTACATAAATAAGCTGACAAGGAAGAAAAATGTACATTGTAAAATGTATGGTGACATCCCGTGTAATGGTTGTTTTGGATCATATAAGTGAATAGGTGCTCCGCCTATTGTAGGGAATATTGTATTTAGCAGGACGAAAGGAATGGAAGTAACTGCTAATGGGAATAGAAGTGCCATGTAATCCTTTTGTGACCATGTGGACGCTGCTAAACCTAAGAGGGCCATTAAACCAGCGAATAAAAAATTAATCCCAATATATAGATAAATATAAGTGATGGGAGAAGAGAAATATAACTCTGCGAACATTCCGTTGCCATTTATCATGCTAGTACCGACAGTTGGATCTCCATTTGGAATTGTTAATTTGCAAAGTAATAAAGAAAGAATGAACGGTAAAGTATAAAGAAATCCACCGCAGAAAAATGTAACGATATACTTTGTAAAGGAATACGAGAATAGGGAAATTTCCTTACTTATAAAAGTTTTGAAACCATCGGATTTATCGGAATTATAACTCGTACTAAATGGTAAACTTGCAATAACAGGCATTAATAATAAATAAATATCCATTTCATTATTACGAAACCCGATCCATTTAAATGCAGTTGCTATAGCCCCATTCCTTGCGTCTCCTAAATAACGAATTACATAATAATAATGATAAATAGAAATAAGAGCTAATCCACTAAACATAATAATTAAAGAAACACGATTACAAAAAGCTTGCCTTATATTTAAACGAAGCGCACGCATCATGACTGAAAAAGCCTCCACTATTTTTATAAATCTGTCTACTTTCTATATTACTATTAAATGTAAAGATTTTCTTGTTTTTTTATTTGATTATTTGAAAAAAGGGAATTTCGTTGTCGTTAAGTAAGGTTTAACGGAAATTATATTTTCTAAAATATGGTTGACAATTTAGTATTACATTTGTAATCTTAATTGTAGATTACAAATGTAATACGAGGGGTGGAAAACAATATGACAAATAAATTACCTAAAATATCTGAAGCAGAATTAGAAATTATGAAAGTGTTGTGGTCGAATTCTCCACAAACAGCGAATGAAATTATAGAAGAACTGGAAGATACAATGGACTGGAAACCGAAAACCATCCGTACATTAATTAATCGGTTAGTACAAAAGGAAGCCGTTTCTTACCATCAAGATAAAGGGCGCATGTATGCTTATTTTCCGCTAGTATCACAAGATAATTATTTACAAGTTGAAACGAAATCTTTACTAAAGCGCTTTTGCGGCGCGGCGTTTAAGCCATTACTTGTCAATTTCTTAAAAGAGGAAAAATTGTCTTCAGAAGATATTAACGAACTGAAACGCATTTTAGATGAGAAGACAGAGGAGAACAAGAGGAAGGATAGATAACAATGATAGACACGCTTATAAATGTATACCTTCCTCATTTTTTTGATTGGCTTATAGAAACGTCACTTATGGCTAGCATATTAGTTGGATTTATTTTATGTATAAAAGTTCTATTTAGAAATAAATTAACGCCCCGATGGCAATATATGCTGTGGATCGTACTAATGATACGACTTTTTTTACCGTGGTCACCAGATAGCTCTTATAGTATTTATTCATTACTTTCCTATAGTTCTAGTGTATCGGAAGTTATTCCAAAAAATATGCCGTCTACTGAGAGTATAGTGAACATAGAAACCAATCATACAGTGGAATTGGAATCAAATTCTGAAACTGTGACAAAAAATGGTGAACCTGAAGTAAACGCGAGTGCGGAACAACAGACTACATTTTCTTTATACAAACTTGCTCTATATGTTTGGTTAGCTGGGGTAATCGTATTAGCAATCATCACGTTTATTACAAATAGACGGTTATATTCTTACATAAAGAAACAATCAGATATTACGGATGAACAGGTCGTTACAGTGTTTAATCGCTGTAAGCAGTCTATGAAAATGAAGAAGGCAGTTTCATTACGTCTAGCAGGAAAGATTGCGAGCCCAACTGTTTTCAGTTTCTTTCGTCCGAAAGTATTACTATCAAAAAAACATATGAAAGTATTAAATGAGCAACAATTACAATATGTCTTTTACCATGAGTTAGCTCATATTAAGAGAAACGACGTAGCTGTAAATTGGATTATGTACAGTTTGCTCCTATTAAATTGGTTCAATCCGATTCTTTGGTATGCCTATTTCTGTATGCGAGAAGATCAAGAATTAGCCTGTGATGCATATGCGCTTACTTTTATAGATAAAGAAGAGCAAATTGCATACGGCCATACAATTATTACCCTTTTAGAACATTATTCCTATCAAGCACCCAGCCTAGCAAATTTAAGTAGAAATAAACGGACACTAAAAAGGAGAATCGTTATGATTAAAAAGTTCCAAAAGAAATCGTATCGTCTTTCTTTACTTGGAATCATTGCTATAGCAGCTATAGCAGGCGGATTCTTATTAAATGCAAGGATAACTGAGGGGGATGAAAGACAGAAAGAAAAAGTTGTAGAAAAAAAGCAATCTAAAGCGGCTTTTGAAAAAGCGATAGAAACAGTATTAGGTACACCGGAGAATGCAAGTAGAGAATGGGGGATGTCAATAAAGTCATATAAAAGGAATACAGATTTTTTGTATTTGGCAGAAAAGAATTTTACAAAAGAAGAATTTGAGCAGTATGTTTAATTATTTAAGGAAGCGCAAGAAATTCATAAAAAAGCAATGGTTAAGAAAAATGTGCCTGAGAATTATGATGGAGATACAATGGAATATAAACCTGAACGCTTGAAGAAAGCTGATCAAGAAAGACTAGCTACTATTGAGAAGACATTAAAACCGCTTGGAGATAAGCTGGAGAAGTCTTTAACATATACTATAGAAGAAGCGAAAGATCATGTACCATTTCAAATTAAGCAGCCGACTTATATGACTGAAGGTTATGAGTTAAAAAGAGAATGGGCTGATTCATATTTTGGAAGAGATGTAGAATTAGTTATTAAATCAGAATATACAAAAGGGAAATATGGTTTTACAATTTATCAGTCAAGAATGTATGTAGGTGGTAATAAGGATCCACTACACTACATGATGCCTGGAGAAGATAATCTAGAAAGTTATAGTTTAGACGGGAAAGGAATGGTCTATAATAAATCTTCTCATGGAGAGGGTAAGTTAAAAGGTGTCAAAATGTTTGTACCAGCACAAGGTAAGAATAGTGAGTATCAAATTGTTATAGTGAATGATATTTTTACAAGAAGTACAAAGATATACGAAGAGATAATCGATGATGAGCTAACTAAGAAAGAGATGGAGAAAATATTACTTTCTATGTCAAAATAAAAGACAGTGTTCTTAAACTTTTGGTTTTAAGAACACTGTCTATTTAATTAGATTTCTAGTGTGATTTAGCCAGCAATTATTATGAATATATACTTGCTTTCCATACAAGTATACTTTTTGATACACTATGGACAGTATGATATAACTTGACTGGAATTTTTTTATACTGGGAATAATAAAAAAGAGAACTTGTATAGAATGTAAGCGTGTGGTAATATCAAAGATGTACTGATTGACTATATTATCCAATTGGTCATTTTTGGAGGTGACGATGTGGCGATAGATCGAAAACGTTCTATTATTGAAGCTGCAACAAAGTCTTTTTCAGCGTTCGGTTATAAGGCGACGACGATGGATCAAGTTGCGAAGTTAGCGAATGTAGGAAAAGGAACGATTTATACTTTTTTCAAAAATAAAGAAGAGCTATTTGGTGAAATTATTTCTAATTTAATTACAGAAATGAAGCAAGTTGCAGAAAATGCAATTCGTTCAGATATTTCATTTTTTGAAAATGTACATAGAGCATTATATAGTATATTAGAATTTAGAAAAGAACATCAGCTTATGATTAAACTAATTCAAGAAGAGCGTGATATGGGAACGAAAGAAGTACAAGAAGTGATGCAACAAGTAGATGTGGAAATCGTTTCTGTTATTCAATCGTATTTAGAAATTGCGATTGAAAAGGGGGAAATTAGCAAATGTGATCCAGAAATTACAGCGTTTATTATGCTTCGCCTATACGTATCGCTTATTTTTGATTGGGAAAAAAATCATGAACCGTTAGAAAAAGAAAAAATATCGGAATTATTCGAACTTTATTTACTAAAAGGATTGTCAAATTAAGATAATCCTTTTAATATTATAAAAAATGACTAATTGAACAAATTGGTCAATCGTATAAGGAGGATGGTTAAATATAATCATGTAGATGAAAATGTGCATAGTATAAATTCGGGGATAAGGCATATGTATGAACAGATATAGCCTTTTTATTTGGGTAAAAATGACCATGAATGAATTTTGGTCATTTTTAAAAAGGGGGATAAATTATGAAATGGCATAAGTTGCTTAGTAAAGAATTTGCAGAGATTATAAAAAGCAAAAAAATATTAATCCCAATCATTGCGGTTTTATTTGTACCGATTTTATATGCGGGTATGTTTTTATGGGCCTTTTGGGATCCGTATGAACAGCTAGATGACTTGCCAGTTGCGGTAGTCAATTTAGATAAAGGTGCAGAACTTGATGGGAAACCAATTGAGGTCGGGAAAGGGCTCGTTGATAACTTAAAAGATAATAAAAGTTTTAAATGGGAATTTGTAAGTGAAAGAGAAGCGAAAGAGGGAATGGAAGGCAGAAAGTATTACATGTTAGTACGTATTCCAGATGACTTCTCAAGTAACGCTACAACGTTATTAAAAGACGATCCGAAACCATTAAACTTAGAATACATTCCAAATGAAAGTTTAAACTTCTTATCTTCACAAATTGGCGGAACAGCCATTGAAAAAATTAAAGGTGAAGTATCAAGCACGTTAACGAAAACATATGCAGAGAAAATGTTTGATTCCATTAAAGACGTCTCAAAAGGATTAGCAGATGGGGCGGAAGGAGCAAATAAACTACACGGTGGATCAAGTGAGCTGCATGATGGTTCAAGTAAAGTGACGGATGGCCTTCATACACTTCAAGGGAAATCTGGAGAGATGAAGGATGGGGTTCAGAAATTAGCAGATGGATCTAATAAATTACAAGATGGGTCCGGAAAAGTAACAGATGGTTTAAATACGTTAAATAGCAAAACAGGTGAAATGCAGACAGGTATAGGTAAATTACAAGATGGGTCTGGAAAAGTAACAGATGGTTTAAATACGTTAAGTAGCAAAACAGGTGAAATGCAGACTGGTATAGGGAAATTACAAGATGGATCCGGAAAGGTGACAGCAGGTTTAAATACGTTAAATAGTAAAACAGGTGAAATGCAAAAAGGAATTGATGAATTACAAGGTGGATCGGAGAACGTGACCGGTGGTTTGAACAAATTGGTAAGTAAATCAGATGAATTAAAAACAGGAACAACTGAACTATCAAATGGTATGGAACAACTTGTTGGAGGACAAAGTGAATTAGAAAAAGGTTCCCAAGAGATTCAAACAGGTTTGCAGGAGTTAAATAGTAAAGTACAAAATTCTGTTGCAGGCCTAGAGAAAGCGCAGTCGAATATTCCTTCTATATTAAATACAGTAAATGAGAAAATGACTGGGGCTGAAGAAAACGTAAATCAGTTAAATGAATTTACTCAATCAACAGCAGGGGATGCAACAACTGCAGCGCAAGATGTAGCGAATTTGCAAAAGCAAATTGAAAGTTTACCAAAAGAATATCAAGAGCAGTTACAACCATTTATAGCAAATGCGGCAAAAAGTACAGCGACAGTTCAGCAAAAAGCTGCCGGAGTAGCAGGTGGAACAAACAAATTAAATGAAGAAGTAAAACAATTAAAAGGTGAAATACATCAAACAACAAGTGGATTGCAAAATAAACTATCAAATCCAGCAGAGGTGAAGAATTTAACGGAGGGTATTGAGAAACTAACGAACGAACAAACCAAATTTGTTAGTAAGTTTCATGGATTTGGTGAAGGTTTAGCTAATGTGAAAATAGGTGCCGATAAACTAAAAGACGGATCAGGTCAACTAATTGATGGAGTAACTCAATTACAAAGTGGATCTGGAAAGGTGACAGCAGGATTAGGTCAATTATCGGTAGGAGCCAACCAAATGTCAGGTGGAGTAACCCAATTAGTGGACGGTTCAAGTCAAGTAACAGGCGGTTTAGGTACATTATCTGCAGGAGCAAATCAAATGTCAGGTGGTGTAAATCAATTAGTAGGTGGATCAGGTCAAGTGACAAGCGGTTTAGGAACATTATCTGTAGGAGCAAATCAAATGTCAGGTGGAGTAAATCAATTAGCAGATGGATCGGGTCAAGTAACAACTGGCTTAGGTACTCTAAATGGTGGCCTAAATAAAATGTCCACTGGCTCAACCCAGCTAATCGACGGAGTAAATAAACTAGCAGATGGATCAGGAAAAGTAACAGATGGCCTCGTAAAAGTAAATGATGGTTCAGGTGAACTTGCTGAGAAACTTGGCGAAGGGGCAGAGAAAACTGGTGAAGTGAAAGGAACGGATAAAACGTATGATATGTTTGCAAGCCCAGTAAAAGTGAAGACGGAGAAAATGGCGGAAGTTCCAAACTACGGAACAGGATTTACGCCGTATTTCTTATCACTCGGTTTATTCGTTGGGGCATTACTATTATCTATCGTATACCCATTACGCGATACAGTCGGCGTTCCGAAATCAGGATTCAGCTGGTTTATTAGTAAGTTTGGTGTTTTACTATCAGTCGGTATTATTCAAGCAATAGTAGCAGATGTCATATTACTATTCTGGTTAGGTGTAGAAGTACAAAGTATTCCATACTTTATACTCTTTAGTATTGTTACGAGCTTAGCGTTTATTTCATTAATTCAATGTTTAGTAACAGCATTCGGTGATGCAGGGCGTTTCATCGCAATCATCACATTAATTATTCAGCTTACAACAAGTGCTGGAACATTCCCGCTAGAGTTGATTCCGAAGTATTTACAACCATTTAATGCTTGGCTACCGATGACATACTCTGTATCAGGATTTAAAGCAGTCGTATCAAGCGGTGATTTTAATTTCATGTGGCAAAATATAGGGATATTAATGATCTTTATCGTTGTATTATCACTTGGAACAATTGCTTCATTAACTTGGATGCACAAACGACAGTTTAAAAATATTGCTGAGAATCAATCGATTGAAGCTTAAATAAGACCAATAAAAAAAGGCACCGAAATGGTGCCTTTTTTATTGGTCTTGTTTTATTGGTTGAGAAAGTTCATTTGTTTTTCTATTTTTACGGAACAAGTATATAACAATACTTATAAGAATAATTGTTGCTACAATCCAAACAAATGGACCATATCTTTCAGCAAAAGTATATAGTTTCATGTTGCTGGAAATGTCCTCTTTTGTTTTTCCTATTAGAATTTCAGAGCCACTATAACCTTCAAGTGTATCTCCTTTTTTTATACCAAAAATAAGAGTGTCTGATTTGTTTTCTATTCCTGTATATCGGTATCCTTTACCTTTAATTGTTAATTGAGTATCATCTTTTTTTAGTGTGTAGTCTTCGGCGGAAATATCTTTTCCTGACAGTGTAATTGGTTCCATTGAGAAGCGGATTTCTTTTAATGCAGGAAGAGCCTCATTGTTTAGTAAGAGCTGCTTTGCAATATGCTGCTCCGTATCAATGTTTTTCCAATTTGCCTTTCGTCGTTTATATGTATTAATTTCAAGAAGTGCAAATTCTTTATTTTGAAGTTTTTCCTCTGTAATAGGTTGCGCGGTAGTTAATGTTCCTTTTAATAAAATCACACCGTCTTTTGCAGATTGAAATGAAGAGACTTCCTTCGTTTCTTTTAATGTATTGATAGCACCTCTATAATCTTCTTTTCCTAAAAGAACAGCTCCCGTATGTACGGTTAAAATAAGATATAGGATGCTTAATACTATAATAGCTTTTTTCACTATTTTCCCTCCAAAATATGTATAAGTTAATTGTAACATAATTTCCCATATAAAATTTATTAATTTTAATAATAGGTTATAAGAATTAGGGTGATAAGTAAATTAAGAGAAGTGTGGATGAGAGAGAAATACAGTTGTAAGAAAGGTGAACTGTACTTCTCTTTTAGATGAAAAGTATTTTATTCCGTAAAATCCCGATTGGTGTAGGCTAATAATCAGTGGGGGATGAATAAAATCAACGACTGATTAAAGTTTCACTTTATTGAATTCTTTTTCTCTGTATTACATTTAAAAAACCCTCAATATTTGAGCTTAAAATTTGTCCCACCGTTATATATTCGTCTTCATAGTAAAATATTAGTTTTTTATCAAAGAATGTTCTTTTCGTCTCTATGGATAGAATTTTTTTATATTCAAATTCCACAATCAATGCATCTTTACAACATTTGAATGATTGTCCATAAAAAATAACCCTCCTATTAGTGGCAAGTAACACTCCGGAACGAGGGACATTATGTGTAATAATATAGCCAGTAAGTGAACATTTTAAAGTAGATACAATAACTTCGCCTTTATGTAATAGTTGTTTTGCAACTGTTACAATTGGATTCATTGTATACATTCCTTTTGAAAAGGCTCCCAATATTGCATATTGGGAGCCTTTTTTTAGTAGAAGTGTTTACACTTAGCAAATCTTAAGTTCCAATCTTTCTTTCTGACGAAGATGATGTGCAAAATGCATAGAAATGAGCAGGAACCATTCTGCCGCATTTAAGTAACCAAGTCCAGGGTGCTGTACTTTACAATCATTAGGAATAGAAGTTAGCGTTGGCTCAGCGTTTTTCACGATTGTAATTAATTTCAGAAAACGCTCTTGTATTTCTTCTTTGTTAGTTGGATTTTCAGGTGTGTATCCAGGGTGATTAGGTACCTTTATTTGTATGTCGGGGAAACCTCCCAGTATATATACTTTTTCACCCATATCCGTTTTGCTGTTAGCTACAGATGGTGTTTCAGTTTCACATTTCGCGATTGCATCTAACTGCATATACGTAGCCGAAAGTAAATGATTATACATTTGACCGAGAGACCATTCCTCATTAGAAGGCTTCATCCTAAATTGTTCTATAGAGTACTTTTCTAATTCCTCTAAGTAATATGTTGCTAAACTTTCAAATTTCTCTAAAGTGGTAGTACTGTTCATATCGTTAGCTCCTTTTTATGAAAATGTATATGTTGATACTTACTATAAAGGAGGGCTACTGACAACATTATGTCAGCAGTAAAATGAAAAAATTAAAGTTGTAACATTTTTTTTGCTTCATCACGGATTTTCTCAGAAAGAATTTTTGGCTCTAGTACTTGCACTCGGCTCCCCCAGCTTAATACCCATTGAAATACTTCGTCTATGTTTCTGGATTTCAAAAAGACATGAAAATCATTATCTTTATACTCGTAGGAATCTATAAAAAAGTATCGTGACTCAATAACTTTATGTGCAATATGAGATGAGAACAATAAATGAATTGTAACAGTGCGATTGTTTTCAGGTTGATAGTCTTGTAAAGAAAAGTCTTTAGGTTTTGTAAAAAACTCTTGTTCTTGTTGCAATTCATCCATACGATCTAAACGGAAATTACGTATTTGTTTTCGAAGTAGACAATGAGCAACGATGTACCAAATTCCTGAAATATTGACTAAACCGTAAGGGTGAACGGTCCGTTTTATTTTTGTAATATCTCTTGGTTTACGATAGTAAAAGGAGATAGATTGCTCTCTTTGAATAGCTTCTTGTAACAAGAAAAGTTGGCTCTCTAGTTTTTCTTGCTCGGCTTGCTGGTTTGAAAATATAGGAGAAAGAAAACGAAAAGTTCCTCGTAACTCTCGGGCTTTCTTTTGTTGATCAGTAGGGAGGACTACCTCAAGTTTCTCTTTTGCTGATTGCGCATGTACAGAAAAAGAAGAATTGAAAGTTTTCTCGATATAATCACCGCCTAATAAAAGAGTAACAGCTTCTTCAGGCGTAAGGTGAATGGGTGGTAAGAAATAACCATCCATTAATGAGTAACCGTGGCCAGGCATTGCGAAAAGCGGGACACCAGATTCACTAAGTGCATCCATATCTCGATAAATAGTGCGTATACTTGTCTCAAATTTTTCAGCTAAGCTTTGTGCTGTAACGGTTTGTTTTCTTTGTAATTCAATTAATATAGCTAATAAACGATCCGTCCGATTCATGAAATATCATCCTTTATTTTATAAATATTCTTATTGTGAAATTCTAAAAGTAGTGTGTAATTCCCTGCCATTAACAGACTTTTCCCTATGTATAATATTAATATAGTAAAATCATAAGAACCTATATTGCAGTTTCCAATAATATACTATATAATCAGTATAAGAAAACGTTTTCATGCAAAGGGGGAAATTTCGTGTCGACTATCGAGGACGTGGCGAAATTAGCGGGGTTATCAAGGACAACGGTTTCTAGGGTGATCAATAATCATCCATATGTTTCAGATGAGAAGAAGAAAAGGGTTCAATTAGCAATGAAGCATTTAGGCTTCGTTCCTAATTCTGCGGCGAGAAGGCTTCGTAAACAAAAAACAGAAACAATTGCGGTGCTTGTTCCAAGGATTACAAATCCTTTTTTTAGTAGATTTATTGAAGCAATCGAGATTGCTGCTTCTGAACATAAATATAAACTGATTATTTGTCAAACAAGATATTTACCGGAAAAAGAGATGGAGTATTTACAATTATTATCTACGAAACAAGTAGATGGGATTATTCTATGTTCACTAGAAAATCCATGGGAGAATGTGGAGCCATACTTGCAACACGGTCCAATCGTGTTATGTAATGAATATATTGAGGAAGCAAATGTTCCAACAGTGAAGTTCGATCATGCACAGGGTGCATACATAGCTGCCAATCATGTATTAGAACAAGGATATCGTAATCTGATATTTTGCCGTGGTAACGAAACGAAAGTAGTGAGCCAACAGCGAAAAATGGGCTTTTTACGCGCTATTACTGAAAAGAGTAGAGAAGTGGAAGCGATCGATTTTCTTGAAAACGCTTTCTCTTGGGATGATGGAAAACGAATATTCAATGAAGTATTAAAGGACAAAAAAAATCCTACCGCGATTTTGGCAGGAGGCGACGAGGTTGCAGCTGGAATTATCTCAGAGGCGAAACGCCATGGTTGGAGTATTCCAGAAGATCTCGCTGTGATCGGTTTTGATAATCAAATTTTAGCGCAGATTACAGAGCCAGGTATTACGACAATTGAACAACCAATCGACGAGATGGCCCGAAAAGTTGTCGACTTAATGATGGATAAAATCCATACGAAAAATTATCGACAAAAAGAATTATATGAGTTTGAACTGGAGCTCTTGGTGAAAGGTTCAACGATGAAGGATAAGATGTTATTAGCCTAGTAGACTATGTCTGCTAGGTTTTTTTATGTTTACAAACTACTATTCTTCGTGAACGCAATCGTCACATTTGTTATGGTATGCTTCGTGCTGCTCATCAATTTCCTTCCCGCAATGAGCACAAGTTTTCGTCGGTAAATTTCGGAAAAACTCCATTGGTTGATCGATCATGTCAATCCCTCCATTTCCATTTCTTACTATCATTGTATTAGTACAAAAAACAAAAGTCAACAACTGTTTTATAACAAAAATGAAAATTAATGAAAAAGTTTAGGAAATGGATTATAGTTAACAATGTAGGATGTAAGTAAAAAACTTTCTCAAGTACGGAGAAAAACGGCATTCCTACGCGGTTTTAGAAAGGATGGATACATATGAAGATGACTGTTATCGGCTTTTGGGGCGGCTTTCCAGAAGCGGGAGAAGCAACGTCGGGGTATTTGTTTGAACACGATGGTTTTCGTTTACTTGTAGACTGTGGCAGTGGTGTACTAGCACAGCTTCAAAAATATATAACACCATCTCATATAGATGCAGTTGTACTGTCGCACTATCATCACGATCATGTTGCAGACATTGGGGTATTGCAATATGCGAGATTAATTATGAGCGGGGCGAAGGGACAACTACCGGAATTACCAATATACGGTCATACGTTTGACGAGAATGGATTCCGTTCTTTAACGCATGAGCCGCATACGAAAGGAATCGCCTACAATCCAGAAGAAACACTTCAAATTGGACCGTTTTCGATTTCATTCTTAAAAACTGTTCATCCTGTTACATGTTTTGCGATGCGCATTACAGCTGGTAGTGACGCTATAGTATATAGCGCAGATTCCAGTTATATTCCTGAGTTTATTCCGTTCACAAAAGATGCTAATCTTTTCATTTGTGAGTGTAATATGTATGCACATCAAGAGGCTGCAAAAGCAGGGCATATGAATAGTACAGAAGTAGCAAGTATTGCGAAAGATGCAAATGTAAAAGAACTTTTATTAACGCACTTACCGCATACAGGCAACCCATCTGATTTAGTAACAGAAGCAAAACAAATTTTCAGTGGCCATATTACGCTAGCGCATAGTGGCTACATTTGGAACTCATGAGGTGATACGATGTTATTTATTGATAATAAAGGGATTACAGATCCTAGAATAAACTTAGCAATTGAAGAATATTGTGTGAAGAATTTAGATATTAACGAAACATATTTACTGTTCTACATTAACAAACCTTCGATTATCATTGGTAAAAACCAAAACACAGTAGAAGAAATTAATGCAGATTACGTAAAAGAACAAGGAATTCATGTCGTTCGTCGTCTATCAGGCGGAGGCGCAGTATATCATGATTTAGGAAACTTAAACTTCAGCTTTATTACGAAAGATGATGGAGATAGTTTCAGCAACTTCAAAAAGTTCACAGAGCCTGTAACGAAAGCGCTTGGTAAATTAGGCGTAAATGCAGAACTAAGTGGTCGTAACGATATTTTAGCTGAAGGTAGAAAAATTTCAGGTAACGCGCAGTTCTCAACGAAAGGTCGTATGTTTAGTCACGGTACGTTACTATTTGACTCTGAAATCGATCACGTTGTATCAGCACTTAAAGTGAAAATGGATAAAATTCAATCAAAAGGCATTAAATCAATCCGTAGCCGCGTTGCGAATATTACAGAGTTCTTAAACGAAAAAATGACGACAGAAGAGTTTAGACAACTTCTTCTAGAAACAATTTTCGAAGGAGAAACAGAAATTCCAACGTACGAATTAACAGAAAATGATTGGAAAGAAATCCATAAACTTTCTGAAGAGCGCTACCAAAATTGGGATTGGAACTACGGAAAATCTCCGAAGTTCAACTTACAACATTCACACCGCTTCCCAGTTGGACAAGTTGACGTTCGTCTTGAAGTGAAAAAAGGAACAGTAACAGAATGTAAAATTTACGGTGACTTCTTCGGATCACTAGATGTTCATGACATTGAAGAGCGTCTAACAGGTGTACAATTTGATAAAGATGCATTCACTGTAGCTTTAGAAGGTGTAGATATCGTACGCTATTTCGGTAATATTACAACAGAAGATTTCTTACATTTATTCTTCTAAAAGAAGAAGCCATCCCGAAATATCTTTTGGGATGGCTTTTTTTATTATGAATTCATTTACCGTTAAAAGCGTCCCTAAAAACATCTACTAGCAGGACATTCTTTTATTATAAAGGAAGTATATATAATTAAAGGAGGATGATCGAAATGAAAAGGATAATACACTTTATATTATTGATCAGCTTCGTTATTGGAATGACAGCTTGTAACGATGAAACTTCTTCAAACCGTACGACTTTGTCTATTGGCAAGCCAGCGAAGGATAATGTCATATATTATACGCATACAAATAACAAACAAAAAATAAATGATATACAAACTATGTTTCAAAATAAGAAATGGAAAAGAAATGAAACGTTTAGTACCGTTGGTAAAACGCCAGATTTCGGCTTGTCGATAGATGAGGATAACAAAGGATTGCCGACATTATATGTTACAGTGTACATTCATGAAAATGGAGCGGACGCTCTCAATTTGTATGGAGAGTATACGGCTTTAAATAAAGAGGAAGTTGAAAAACTTAGGGGAAAGATGAGTGCATATTATCCTAAAATGATTTTAGCTATAGTTTAACTATATGTTTGTACCTGCTTTTTTTACATGTAATTCTCGTATCTTACTAAAGTGTTCTGGAAGAAAGTGGTTTATGTATATTCGATTAATAGAATATCACTTGCTACTTTAATTTTCTTTTAATATAATTAATTTAGAATTTTTAAATATTCTAAATTTTATAAAGGTGGGATTTGTGTGAATCTCGTTCAATCTTTGGCTGAAACGGCAAAAAATAAGGGGGATAAACCGGCATACATATTTATGGATCAGTCGGTCTCGTATGACCAATTAAACAAAATGGTCACTAGGTTTTCTAGCAATTTAGCAAAAATGGGCATTGGAAAAGGGGACAATGTCGCATTAGCTGTAGGCAATTCACCACATTTTTTAGTCGGTTTATACGGAACGATGAAAGCTGGAGCAACTGTCATTCCGATTAATCCAATTTATACAGCAGACGAAATACATTACATATTACAAAATGGAGATGTAAAAACAATCATCGTACTCGACGTCCTTCTACCTGTTATACAATCTCTTACAACAAGACTTCCTTCACTTGAAAATATCATCATATGCGAAACCTCATCAGATTTTACTCATACAGAAACTGAAAAAATGAAAACGTTTACTAGTTTTATAGGAACTGGAGATGTAACTTACGAAGGTCCTGAACTAGATGAAGAAGATGTAGCTGTTATTTTATACACTTCAGGTACAACTGGAAAGCCAAAAGGCGCTATGTTAACACATAAAAATTTATATAGTAATGCTAGCGATGTGGCGTCGTATTTACAATATACTGCGGACGATCGCGTCGTTGCGGCACTGCCGATGTTCCATGTATTTTGCTTAACAGTGGCGGTCAATGCGCCGATTGTGAACGGGGCGACTATTTTAATGTTACCGAAATTTAGTCCGAAAGAAGTATTCCGTATTTGTCGCACGTACGAACCAACGATTTTTGCTGGTGTACCGACAATGTACAATTACTTATATTTATTCGAAGAAGCGAGCGCAGAAGATGTGAAGACGCTTCGCCTTTGTATTTCAGGTGGTGCATCGATGCCTGTTGCGCTTCTGCAAAACTTTGAAAAACGTTTTGACGTTATCGTTTCAGAAGGATACGGTTTATCAGAAGCATCACCAGTTACTTGTTTTAACCCGTTAGACCGTCCTCGTAAACCAGGATCTATTGGCACGAATATTTGGCACGTAGAAAATAAAATTGTGAACGAACTTGGGGAAGAAGTACCTGTAGGCGCAGTTGGGGAATTAATTGTTCGCGGACCTAACGTTATGAAGGGTTACTATAATGCGCCAGAAGATACTGCAGCGACAATTAAAGATGGCTGGCTATATACAGGAGACTTAGCGAAAATGGATGAAGAAGGTTACTTCTATATCGTCGATCGCAAAAAAGATATTGTTTTAGTTGGTGGTTATAACGTATATCCTCGTGAAGTAGAGGAAGTATTATATACTCATGATTCGGTAGCTGAAGTTGTCGTAATCGGCGTTCCTGATGAAAACTTAGGAGAAGCAGTGCGAGCTTACGTCGTTCTGAAACAAACGAACGTAACAGAAGAGGAGCTTATGCATTATTGCGCGTTACATTTAGCAAAATATAAAGTGCCAAAGAGCATTGAGTTTTTAACAGAATTGCCGAAGAATACAACTGGTAAGTTGTTACGAAGAGCTTTGAGAGAGAAGGCATTGCAAGTGTAAAAATAAAGATATCCATCTCTATGACTGCATGTTTAGAGATGGATATCTTTTTGTCCTGTAAATGCTGGATTAGTTTGGATGGACAAAATTCCTACTGATTGAAGTCTCACTTTATTTTTTAGAATTGGTTAAGCTATAAGCCCATATATTTAAAACGTAATATGACTAATAAGGAGGAGATATACGTGGAGCAGAAGGAATTACGCTTACGGAAAGTACAATATCTTATTTGTGACATTATGGATGAAATGAATATGCAGAATGAAAAGAAGAACTTAGAAACATTGCAAAAAGTAATTGATCACCTTTCAGGGGCGATTGGGGATTTAGTGGATCCATCGGGTACGTATTCATTAGACTATTTAGAGAGAAAAGTGCATACTGCTCATTATTTATTGTTTAAAAATGATCGGAAAGCATATTTATGTAATAAATAGGTAGTATTCGTTTAAATTTTTATTTGACATTGATAATCATTATCAATATGATAGTTATGTTGGGTATATTCATATAAAGGGAGATGTCGTATTGATAATGATTAAGAAAAAATATATTAATGCATTCGTTATAGCCGCAACTTTAGCAGTTCCACTAAGTGGTTTCAATGCGCCAATTGCAAAAGCAGATGTGATTGAAATGAAGGCAGCTAGTAAACTTGCAGATGGCACATATGACGTTATTTTAAAAACTTATAAAGATCAAACGAATGAAACATCTGTTGCTTCTACATATTTAAAAAATGCAAAAGTAACAATTCAAGGTGATAAAAAAATCGTTACGTTAACAATTCAAGATAGTAGCTATTTCCAGTACCTTAGAGTAGAAGATACTAATAAAGTAGGGACATTCCATGATGTGAAAGTGATCTCTGAAGATAAAACAAATAATGGCACGAAAGTTGTTCAATTTGAAATCGATGAGTTCTCGAAAAAATATAATATGCAAATGCACATATTAATTCCAGCAATTAAATATGACCATAAATATCAAGTGCAGTTTGAAATCGATGCCAGTGCAATTGAAAAGAAATCTAAGTTCTCAGATGTACCGACTTGGGCACAAGAGTCAGTTCAATATTTAGTAGACAAAGAGGCAGTACACGGTAAGCCAGCTGGTACATTTGCACCAGCTGAAAATATCGATCGTGGTTCAGCAGCAAAAATATTAGCTACTGTTTTAGGGTTAGAAATTAATAAAGATGCGAAGCCATCATTCCGCGATGCTCAAAATCATTGGGCTACACCTTATATCGCAGCAGTTGAAAAAGCTGGCATTGTAAAAGGTGATGATAAGGGTAACTTTAATCCGAGCGGGCTAATTAACCGTGCATCAATGGCTTCTATGCTTGTGAATGCATATAAATTAGAAAGAAATGAAAATATTAAACTACCAAAAGAATTTGCTGACTTAAAAGATCATTGGGGTACGAAGTATGCGAACATTTTAATCCAAGAAAATATTTCAGTTGGAACAGATAATGGATGGGCTCCAGATAAATCAGTAAGCCGCGCAGAAGCAGCTCAATTTATTGCGAAGACAGATAAGTTAAAGAAATAAATCGAAACTAAAATCAGTGGGATTCCATTCCCGCTGATTTTTAGCTTGTATGAAGTTTCTTATATAATAATTCTAAATTCCAAGTTGACACATGTGAATTACGGAATTAAAATGGAAAGAAATCAAACAGAATACAATAGAAGCTCATCAGAGAAACTGAAGGCGCACAACGTTCACTTTTGTGAATAGATTGTGTGCCTTTTTCTATTGTACAAACTAAGGGGGCTTTATATATGAAACAGTGGAGTAAGACAGCATTAATGAAAAGTACAGGTGTTTTATTATCAGCATTTGTCCTTTTGTCAGGGTGTGGTTCGGCAACATCCACTAACAATTCTGAAGGAAGTGCAGATAAGAAGACAGTCGAACTTTTAAATGTTTCATATGATCCAACGCGTGAGTTATATCAAGATTTCAATAAAGACTTTGCGAAGTATTGGAAAGAGAAGCATGGTCAAACAGTAAATGTAAAGCAATCACACGGGGGATCTGGAAGTCAGGCACGCTCCGTTATTGACGGCTTAGAAGCAGACGTTGTAACACTAGCGCTCGCTTATGATATTGACGCGATTAGTAAGAAGAAACAACTAGCAGAAGATTGGCAGAAGCGACTTGCGGATAATTCTACTCCGTATACATCAACGATTGTATTTCTTGTTAGAAAGGGAAACCCGAAAGGAATTAAAGATTGGGATGATTTAACGAAAAAAGGTGTGTCTGTCATTACACCAAACCCGAAAACATCTGGGGGAGCACGGTGGAACTATTTAGGGGCGTGGGGATATGCACTGAAGAAATATAACAATAGTGAAGATAAAGCGAAAGAGTTTGTCGGTCAAATTTATAAAAACGTGGAAGTACTAGATTCAGGAGCACGCGGGGCAACGACGACTTTCGTTGAAAAAGGAATTGGTGATGTGTTAATCGCTTGGGAAAATGAAGCGTTATTATCACAAAAAGAACTTGGAAAAGATAAATTCGAAATTGTAACACCTTCGATTAGTATACTTGCCGAGCCGCCAGTAGCAGTTGTAGACAAAGTCGTTGATAAAAAAGGAACGAAAAAAGTAGCAGAAGGATATCTTGAATATTTGTATTCAGAAAAAGGGCAAGAAATTGCGGCGAAAAACTTTTATCGCCCTCGTAATGAAAAAGTAGCAGAAAAGTACGCATCACAATTTCCGAAAGTTCAATTATTTACAGTTGATGAACTATTTGGAGGCTGGAAAAAAGCACAAGAAAAGCATTTTAATGATGGCGGCGTATTCGATCAAATGTATAAAAAATAAGGGGGGATGAGGTGACGTTATATGAGGAAGAAGCGTGTCTTACCAGGGTTTGGATTATCTCTTGGATTTACAATGCTGTATATGAGCTTATTCGTACTTATACCACTTTCTATCGTATTTATTCAAACTTCGCAGCTAGGCTGGAAGAAGTTTGCTGGGGTTATAACGAGTGAGCGCGTGTTGCATTCCTATCAAGTAAGTTTCACAACTTCACTTGCAGCGGCAATCGTAAATGCCATTTTTGGTTTATTAATTGCTTGGGTACTCGTTCGCTACACATTTCCAGGGAAGCGGTTATTAGACGGACTAATCGATTTACCATTCGCTCTTCCGACTGCTGTAGCTGGTATTACACTTACGACGCTTTATGCGGAAAATGGCTTTATTGGAAAAATATTTAGTGTGTTTCATATAAAAGTAGCTTTTACCCAGCTCGGCATTATTGTGGCGCTTACGTTTATTGGCTTACCCTTTGTCGTTCGAATGGTGCAACCAGTGCTGCAAAGTATTGATAAAGAAGTAGAAGAAGCAGCTTCTAGTTTAGGGGCATCACGCTTTCAAATATTTGTGAAAATCGTTTTGCCAGAAATATTCCCGGCCTTGCTTGCTGGTTTTTCACTCGCCTTTGCTCGGGCGTTAGGGGAATATGGATCTGTCGTGTTCATTGCAGGTAATATGCCGATGAAAACAGAAATCGCACCGCTTATGATTATGACGAAACTAGAACAATATGATTATGCAGGCGCAACAGCTGTAGCGGCTGTGATGCTTATTATTTCTCTCCTTTTCCTACTATTTATTAATATGATTCAAACTTGGAGCAGAAGGCATGAACTGAAAAGTGAATAGGAGGGGAGAAAATGGAACCAACATTATTAGAAAAGAAAATAGTAAAAAGCGTATCAGTTAAAAAAGAATCTAAGTTTGTACCAATTTTATTCATTACGATAACAATTTTATTTTTATCTCTCTTTCTATTACTGCCGCTCGTGACAATTTTTATGAAAGCATTCGAACGAGGAATTGATGTATATATTGCCGCTGTAACAGATCAAGAAGCATTTTTGGCAATCAGGTTAACACTTCTCGTTGCATTAATTGTTGTGCCGCTGAATACGATATTCGGAATAGCAGCAGCTTGGCTTATTACGAAGTTTCAGTTTAAAGGAAAGCAACTATTATTATCTCTTATTGAACTGCCGTTTGCTGTATCACCAGTTATCGCAGGATTAGTATTCGTTTTACTTTTTACACCTCGTGCAGCCTTTGGCGGATGGTTAATGGAACACGGGATAAAGCTCATCTTCTCTGTCCCTGGCATTATCATTGCGACGATCTTTGTTACGTTTCCATTCGTTGCGCGTGAATTAATCCCGGTAATGCAGGCGCAAGGGAAGAGTGAAGAAGAAGCGGCGCTATCACTTGGCGCAAGCGGCTGGAAAATGTTTTGGCACGTTACGCTTCCGAATATAAAATGGGGCCTTTTATACGGCATGATTTTATGTAATGCCCGGGCCATTGGTGAATTCGGCGCCGTTTCCGTTGTGTCTGGTCACGTGCGCGGCATGACAAATACGATGCCGCTTCACATTGAAATTTTGTACAATGAATATCAATTTTCAGCAGCGTTCGCTGTGGCGACTTTAATGTCACTCATCGCAGTTTTTACGCTCGTTATAAAAAACTGGATTGAATGGAGAATGGAAAAACGACAATAAGGAGTGAGTGCGGTGAGTATTCAAATTCAAAATGTATCAAAACAATATGGCACATTTCAAGCGCTGACAGACATTCATTTGGATATTCCAAAAGGAGAACTTGTTGCCTTATTAGGCCCATCAGGTTCTGGGAAAACGACGTTATTACGAATTATTGCAGGCCTAGAAGAAGCGGATGGAGGTTCGATTTCTTTTGATGGGGAAGATTTAACTGATATTCACGTGAAAAACCGGCAAGTCGGTTTCGTCTTCCAGCACTATGCACTTTTTAAACATATGAATGTATTTGAAAATGTCGCTTTCGGTTTAAAAGTAAGAAAGAAAAACTTACGACCTTCAGCTGAAGTAATAAAAGAAAAAGTAACAGAACTATTGAAACTAGTAAAAATGGATGGTTTCGCAAAACGTTATCCAGCGCAATTATCTGGCGGACAACGCCAACGTATCGCACTAGCCCGGGCACTTGCAGTCGAACCGAAAATTTTATTGCTAGATGAACCGTTTGGTGCACTTGATGCAAAAGTACGGAAAGAATTGCGAAGATGGCTTCGGAAACTACATGACGAATTTCAAATTACGAGCGTATTCGTAACGCATGACCAAGAAGAAGCGTTAGACGTTGCGGACCGCATCGTTGTAATGAATGAAGGACGCATTGAACAAATGGGAACGCCGGAAGAAGTATATGAAAAACCGGTAAGCCCGTTCGTATACGACTTTTTAGGAAACGTGAATTTATTTCACGGCCGCGTTCATAAAGGTAAGCTAAATGTAGGATCAGTGGAGCTAGAAGCACCAGAGCATAAGCACGTTTCAAACGTAGACGGAGTGGGATATGTAAGACCACATCACTTATCAATCGATCGTACGAAACAAAGTATAGATGCCATCCCGGCGAAAGTAACATACTCTCACGCAGTTGGCCCTGTCGTATATGTAGAATTGAAGCGCGACGGAACAGATGAGTATCTAGAAGCAGAAATTAGTAAAGAACAGTTTAGACAACTAGGCATTCAAACGGGTGACTTTGTATACGTACAGCCGAGAGAAGTGAAAGTGTTTATTCCGGAGGATTTTGTTATTTAATAATAAGGTGCAGTCCCTATATGAGTACGTATAGGGGCTGCATTTTTTTGTTTTTGGGATAAGGATTTTTAGAAAAAATTGATGCTACTGATTGGTATATTAAGGGGAATAGGTAATGAAGGAAAGTTATTTTATGGGTTTAATTTCTTGTGTTTCCATTATTCATTCATCGCAAATAAGATAGATAGTACACCTTGTTTGATGTTTATTCGTATAAGAAAATATTTTAATTCATTTGCGCTAACGTTTTAAACGCGACATTACAAAATGGAAGAAGTAAATCTTGCATATATGATAGTTTTAGAAACCGTACAAGTGTTAAAGTTGTAGAGAGTGGAAAAGAAATAAAGTCTGTAACAGCAACATTCAGTGATGGAATCAGCTTGTATCGATTGTAAAAGTATAAATATAAAGAAGGTTTTCAGGAGTGAGGGGAATTAGATTATTATTGATTCATTGGAGGATTGTTAGTTGTGGAAAAACTAGTATTTAATAAGCGGATGGATTTTTCATATGTAGAAGGAGAAATTCTCTGTATTACAACGGGCAATAAACAAGATATTATAATTTTAGTATTGGATAAAAAGGTTACTGACACTTATTATTATAAAATTATACACTCGTTAAAAGGTGGCGTTTGGAAAGAGTATACTATAGAAAATAATCAATATTTTAACTTCATTCAATATTTGGGAGAAAATTGGATTTTGGTTAAAAGTTTCGTTGAGAAAAAGGAAGATACAACGGCTACAATTTTTGATAAAAAAGGAAATATCATTACTTCATATTATTTGGGAAATGGAATAAAATATTTTCAAGTTGATGAAGAAGAACATTTATTGGTTGGCTATAGTGAAGAAGGTATATTTACTTCGGTAGATGAATTGTTTATTTCAGATGAAGAGTTCGATTCGATAGATTGGGAAAATATATATGATACTAATAAATTGGAAAAGAGCGGACTAGCTATTTTTTCTAAGAATGGCGATTTAATTACTAATGAATTTAATAATTCAATAAAGAGATCTGTCTGTGATTGTACAGCGATACATATACAGAAGACAGGTGATATTTTAATGTCTTACTATAACGAGCAAGGAACGTATTCATTCACACAGATTAATAAAGAACGATGCGAACAAGTTATTCTGTATGAAACAACATTGAATCATACATCACTATATTTAAAAGTGCAAAATAATATTATCTTTGGTGTAGATAACAATCAAATACATGCATATTCACTTGTAAATAAAAAATTAGCAACTCTGTTAACAGTAGATAGCGATGGAAATCCTATTCAATTTGAGTATATTTTTTCAAGGGATCAAACAATATATGCTGTTAAAGGGAAACGAATATTTTGTTGGGTGCAATATGGGATTTTAGAAGAGGGAGAATAAATAGAGAAGTGATTGAGAGAGAGAAAAGCTGATGTAGATTTTTCTCTCTTTTGTACACATTAATTTTTGTTGGCTATAAAAACATAAGGATAAACGCTATACTATCATTATAATTCTAAATCAAAAAAAGGTCAGACACCTTCATTACCAATAAGAGATTAGATGAACTTATAAATATAAATTTTCCACAATTATACTTTAGATTAGTTATTTATTAGCCAAGCTGTTATACGTATTATAGGGAGGTATAAATAATGGAATGTTTTCATATAGGCGAGCAGGATGATAATTTCATCAAGATTGTTATAACTGACTTCTCAGGTGAAGGAGATAGTTATTTTGGTGGAGCTTATTTCAAAGGAGAATGCGAACTAGGTTGTTCTGGTTTCAAAGTGAAAACGACATCATTTTATTTTGACAATAATGATATATATCACTTTTACAAAGACCTCCAAAAAATATATACCTTGGGATCTGTGACAGTACATTTTAAATCAGAATCAAATGAGTTATCTTTAACTTGTCACTTGGATATTGATACATCTTTCAAAATTTCAGTTAGTTTTAAAGAGCTTGAAGGAGATAGCACGCTAAGTTGTTATATATATGAATTCCATGAATATATACTTAGTATTAAAAGTCAGCTTTCTTCATTTTTAAATACTTTTAAATTCAATGGAAATGAGTCTTGAAGGTTTTTCTGCCGCACCAATCTGGGAGTGGGATTAGGAGAATGAAAGGGTAGTATTTAAAATAATAATTGAGAGCGAGTGTCAAACTTATTAAAAGTATAGAAGTTTGACGCTTATTTTTATGTTTAGAATCAATGAGAGGATTTTCATCTATATGAAAGATATTGTATGTAAAGAGTTAATAAGTTTTAAGGATATTGTTGAAGCTTATCAGTTAAAAAAAGTGAGTTTGGATTATAAACAAAATGTGATTTTACTAGTACAAGATAATACGAATCAACCTTGTATTATTTATTTGGATAAAAATAATGTGAATATAAGTAAATTCAATTTAAACGTAGATATCGATGTTGAATCTGTGCGATGTATGCAACGAATCGGAGAGAAATGGTTACTTATATTTAATTATGAAGAGGATAATGCGGTTATTTATAATGCGGACGGAAGTGAACATTGTAAGTTTTATGCCGGAGAAGGGATTCAAGATTGTCAGGTTGATGTGAACGAAGATATATGGATTAGTTATTGTGATGAAGGAGTTTTTGGAGAGTCCTCGATTGGAGCAAACGGGATAGTTGCTTTTGACTCTACAGGTCACTTGATTTTTAATAATTATGATCAATATGTGGAAAGGTTTAATGTACCTCCTATAGATGATTGTTATGCAATGAACGTTATAGATGGAGACGTTTGGCTCTATTATTATTCAGAATTTCCTTTAGTCCAAATGAAAGATAAAAAAATTCATATGTCATGGAATGAAATAAATTTAATTAGGGAAATATGGTCGGAAAGTTTTGCGGTTGCTCAAGATAAAGTAGTATTCATTACTCAAGATAAAAAATTGGTTGTTTATGATTTAAATAATAATCATGTGCATGATATGAATCTTCGTAATGAACTAGGAGAACCGATTCAATTTGTTACTTATTATAGCCGCGGATCTGTTATGTATTTTCAGACGGATGATACGCTGTACTATGTTGAGTTACTTAAATAAATATAAAAAAGTGCACCCAACAATTCGGGTGCACTTTTTCATAACCGTTATATATTCCTCTTCATCAATTCCCCAACTTGCGTCGCAACGTACTCAACATCATTATCAATCTCATCCAACACGTAAGATTCTAAAATGCCCATGACAGCTGTTCCTAAAAATTTTAAAACGATGTGTTTATCAATGTTTTTATTTACTGACGTATTCGTATTTAGTTTTTTCTCTAGTTCCCCCATGATGAACGTTAGGAACTTTTTTTGAAATGATAATGTGCTGTTGCTTCTAAATAACGCTGCGAAAAATGGTTTGTGTTCTTTGAAGTATTCAAACCATATGACAGTTCCTTCTATATAACCTTTTGTTTGTTTTATATCGCATATTTCTCTTAATTGATTTAAATGGTCGTCCACAATTTTGTCTAGTAAATTGTATTTATCTAGGTAGTGTAGATAGAAAGTTTTTCTTCCGATGTTTGCTTTTTCTGTAATGTTTTTTACTGTAATGTCGTCAAAGCCATTTTCAATTAACATTTCGATAAATGCGGATTGAATGGCGTTTTGTGATTTTATAATTCTTCTATCGATTTTCTCCATATGGTGTTCCTCCGTTATTGATACACATATTTCTTTATGTGTGTATTATCACCCAAATGCGTAAATGTGGTCATTGAAACAAGTTGTTGCTCGTTTTATTATAAATATACACGTGAGTATTAAATCTCACAAGTGTAAATTAAAAATAAAGTAAGGGTGGTTTTATATATGGCAGTTACGAAGAGAAATGTACGTTTTTATGCAAAAGGATTACAAGTTGCAGGTGTTTTAAATATTCCTGTAGGTGCTGAGGAAAAGAAACAAAATGCGGCGATTGTTTGTGTGCATCCAGGTAGTAGCTGTAAAGATCAAACAGCAGGGTTATATGCGGAGAAGTTAGCAGAACAAGGTTATGTAACACTTGCGTTTGATGCGTCATATCAAGGTGAAAGTGAAGGGGCACCGAGATATATTGAAGAACCAGCTGCGCGAGTTGAAGATATTCGCTCAGCGGTAGATTATGTAACTACTCTTCCTTATGTAGATGAAGAACGTATCGGTGTGTTAGGCGTTTGTGCAGGCGGAGGTTATGCGGTAAATGCTGCGATGACAGAGCGCCGTATTAAAGCAGTCGGCACAGTTGTTGGTGCAAATATTGGGCGATTAAATCGTGAAGTTGATCCGATTGGGGTGTTAGAGGCAATTGGTAAACAACGTACTGCTGAAGCACGCGGAGCAGAAGCGATGATTACAAACTGGATTCCTAAAAATCAGGAGGAATTAAAGGCAGCAAGTATGACGGATATAGATATTGTAGAAGCAGTTGAGTACTATACAACACCGCGAGGGCAAAGTGCTAACTCTCCAAATAAGTTAAACTTTACGAGTATGGGATCGGTAATTGGTTTTGATGCGTTCCATTTAGCTGATACATTATTAACACAGCCGTTGCAAATTATTGTCGGTAGCAAGCAAGGTGCATTCGGTTCTTATAAAGATGGTCATGAGCTTTATGAGAGAGCTGCTTCCGAGAAAAAAGATTTACTTGTTGTGGAAGATGTGAGTCATTACGATTTATACGACCAACCAGAACCAGTGACAATAGCAGTTGAAAAATTAACAAGTTTCTATAACGAAAATCTGTAAAAGTAATGTTGTCTTGAATTGCACCTCTAATTGTTAGGTTTGCATCTAGCAGTTAGAGGTTTTTATTGTGAAGATTGCTGTGCTTAATATTTACGTTAAACGTGCATAACAAGATATAATAGAAGAAATTATTAAGGAGGCTGATTGTGAAGAATCTTCGTTATTTCAATATATTTACTATGTTACTTGTATACACACTACTTATGTTTTACATCGGCTGGAACGGATGGGTTTGGCTTCATGCGGTGTTCGGCTGGGAATCTTGGGGATATTACGCTTTCGTAGTTGGTTTCATTTCATATGCGTACATTCTCGTACAAGTGTTTAAATTCCTTCCTTTCCTGCGAACGGTCGGTTCAATTTGGTTTGCGGTTATACAATACGCGCTTATGTTATTGCCGTTAGCCGATATTGCCGTCTTATTATTACAGTTTTCAGTGGAGAAAGAGACGGCAATTGTTTGGACAGGATCGGTCGTGTTACTTGCGTTCATCTTTATTTTTGCGTATGGAGTATTCAACGCATATAGTCCAGTAGTAAGAAAGTACGAAGTGCACATACCGAAAAAAGTAGAAGGGCGTAAAAGTTTACGCATTGCGATGGCCTCTGATATGCATTTCGGTAAACTGTCTGGAGTTGCTCATTTAAAGAGACTCGTTCGTCATGTAAATGAAATGGAGCCCGATATTATTTTACTGCCTGGTGATATTATCGACGATCATCCAGGTGTGTTCATTCAAAAAAATATGGGACCAATCATGAAACAGATGAAAGCTCCATTAGGCGTATATGGTGTGTTAGGAAATCATGAATATTACGGCAGAGCTGTTCCTGAGTTTTTACAAGAGATGGATAAGATTGATATTCGTATTCTTTTAGATGAAGTCATTACAATTGAAGATGATTTTTATCTCGTCGGAAGAAGGGATAAAACAGAGCGTGATCGTCAAAGCTTTGAAAATCTAATGAGTACGGTAGATAAATCGCTTCCTGTTATCGCAATGGATCACCAACCATTTGAATTAAAACAAGCAGCGGACGCCGGCGTTGATTTATTATTATCCGGTCACACGCATCGCGGACAAATGGCGCCGAACCATATTGTGACGAGAAGAATGTACGAACTAGACTGGGGATACGTACAAAAAGGTGCATTCCACGCAATTGTTTCTTCTGGATTTGGATTCTGGGGACCACCGCTTAGACTGGGAAGTAGATCTGAGATCGTGCAGGTTGAAGTTACATTTGAATAGGATTATGAAATAGAGAGCTGAGTGCTCTCTATTTTTAAAAATGAAAAAAGGCTCCATATAAGGAGCGCTCAATAAAAAAATGAATTAAAACGAATAACAGACATTTATAATATAATTAAAAATAAACGTAAAATCAATATATTTTTAATTATAGATATATAAGGGCGGAATGTCCGTATTTACTCTACTTGGAAAAAGAGATACTATAAGAAGACGCTGCTTAAAAAGGGGGATTTTAAGTGATCATATCAGATGTCATATACGGTGAGTTTAAAGTAGATAAAGTGTTAGAAGAATTAATTTTAAGTAAACCTGTGCAAAGGCTGAAAGGGGTTCATCAAGCCGGAGCAAGTTACTTAATGAATGAGAAATGGAATGTAACACGTTTTGATCATTCAGTTGGTGCTATGTTGTTAATTAAAAAGCTTGGTGGTTCAGTAGAAGAACAGATTGCTGGTTTACTGCATGACGTATCGCATACTGCTTTTTCTCATGTGATTGATTATGTTTTTGATAACGAAAATGAAAGTTATCATGAAGAAATATTTAGTGCTGTCGTGAAAAACTCGGAAATTCCGGCGATTCTTTCAAAACATGGTTATAACTATGAAGATATTTTGTTAGATGATTCGAAGTGGACATTACTTGAAAGATCTGCGCCAGAATTATGTGCAGACCGAGTGGATTACACATTACGGGATATGTTTACATATGGATATATTTCTTTAGAAGAAGTTCATAGTTTTTTAGAGGACTTAATCGAAGTAGATGGGAAAATGGTTCTTCAAAGTATCGAAATGGCAGAGTGGTTTACGAAGACGTATTACAAAGAAGTAATTGATTTCTTTATGAAACCAATGAATATTTATGGAAACGATATGTTAGCTAAAACGTTAAAATTAGCTCTTCATAAAAAGATAATCCATCCAGATGATTTTCTTCTTGAAGATCATGAGCTTATTACGAAATTGCGGCTATGTAAAGATCAAGAAGTAGATGCTTTATTAAGAAAAGTTCATCCAAGTATAGAAGTAAAAGAAGATAGAAATGAGTATGATCTACATCAGAAAAATAAAGTGCGTCTTATTGATCCTCCATTACTTCGTGAAGGTGAAGTTGTTCGATCGTCTGTTGTATCGGAAAAAATAAGACAGATGAGCGATATCGCTTATGAAAAGGCGATAAGAGGGATGTATGTGAAAGTGATTTCTAATTAGTTTATTTGTAATAGGAAAAGGTGTCATCAATTATGATGACACCTTTTCGCTTTAAAGGGTTGTTCGTATGGAAATGTGTTACATTTTTACGAGACTATAATATTTTACCAGAGAAATACCTTTTATAGTAAAAAATAAATTTTATAAAGTTTTCCATTGAAAATAATTTGTGAAAAAAGTACTAATTTTTAATGTGATAAAAATAATATATTTTTCAATAATCGCTTTAGAATCTTTCGTTCTTTATATATGGATTGTTATATTTTTTAAGGTAATTTAAAGGTTTTTGTCGTTTTTTGTTGTAATTTTCATATTATGATAAACGTAATGTTCGGAATCAGCCATTATAACAGAAAAAATTTTAAAAAACAGAATTGAATCATATTGCTTATTTTAATATAATTTATTTGTTAATTAATAACATATTTAGGGTATGATTCTTTATTGCGGTGAGAATTCTTTTTAGCATAGGAGGATTTACAGAATGGTTAAAACGGCAAAACCTGAAATGATGAATGAATTAAAAGAAACAGTTTACAAATTCTTTCCGAAAAATATTGTGAAAGAAGAAGGATTGTACGAGGAGTCCAAAGAACATAAAAAGTTTGTAGACTTGAAAGAGAGTTTTATAAAAAACGAAAGCTCTCAAAAGGAAATTTTGTCTTTAATCGAGTCAACATTTTGTGATTATCACGTGTCAGACTATACAGATTTAAACCTATATAATTGTCTAGAATATAATGTGTTACTAAATGGAAAAGAACCGATGTTAAATGATGATATTGATTGGATACGAAAATCAAGAGGTGAGCGCCTTGATTTAGGGGTTTTTGTTAGCTTACTTGATAAATATTATTATTACTACGTATTAAAAACAACATATGATGAAGATGTAAGGGAATGGACTTTTGAAACAATCGATGTAGAAATGGATACCATTTGTGAATTTGAGAAACTAATGAATACAAAAGGATTTGTAAGAGTAGAACGAGAGGTTGCTAGAACTGCAATTCCTGATATAGAAACAGAATGTTTACGTATGGGGGAAGTTAACGTATTCCACGCTTTATTCACGGATTCTGTTAGTGAAATATAGGTTTTAAATTATTAAAAAGGTTGTGTAGAAAATAGCTGCTATTTTCTACACAACCTTTTCATTTTCACTAATCAAACCAATTCCAAACCTCAATATCTCCAAGAGTCGCATAACGTACGTGCGGGGAGTTTTGTAATTTTAATAATTCTTTCGACGGCCCAGTAATGACAATGCCGTATACTTTTACGCCGTTATCTTTTACATATTTATAACGTTTATCTAAGTTTAGTTCTTTCTCAGGAAGTGCTGCTATTTTACTTACCGTTTTTTTATGGATAGAAAGGACGCGCATCATTTCGATTACTTGATCTTCTGGCGTTTTGTACTTGTCTGCGTTACTACCTAGAAATCTTACATGTTCTGGGAATCCTATAGCTTCTCCGCCATGTAAGATATAGTCATCTACATTTTTTCTTTCTTGTCCTGTATCTAAAGCGTACCATACAGGAGTTGGAGGGAGTTCTTGTGCTTCGAATATGCTATATAAAAGCGGTTCTAATTCTTTTAAAGTGTAAGTTTTATCAAAAGAAATTGCTACTTCTGCAACGGTTCCATCATGTACTTTTGCAAGTGTATCCCATACTTTTTTTGAGGAATCCTTTAAATAATCACCCTGCTTTGTTTTGGGATGAACAAAGAAGAGTTTTGGTTGATAGAACGGATTCATCCAAGTTTGTTTCGTGACATCTACAGATGATAAGAAGCTTTTTGTTTCTACTGTACCGAGTGGCATTTCTTTTTTACCGACGGTTCTTACTAAATCGAAGCTGCTGTTCGTACGGAAAAAAGCTTCTACACTTGTTCCGCCCCCCATAACGCGGCTATTTGGGATAGTTGCTTCAAGTGCAAGAGAGGGAACGCTTCGTATTTGTTCTAACCTTTTATCGTTATTAGATTGAAAATAAAAGGCAGATAATATTCCACCGATTATATATATAACGATACAAATGGATAGGATGAAACCAAGCGTCTGTAAGCGATGTTTCCACTTTATTCTCCAAAACGGGACTTTCAAATTTTGTGGCGGTAACCTTTTCTTTATTGGTTCACTTTTCGAAAGCAACGCATCTAAGTAAACTTCACATTCTTCACATGTCTCAATATGACTTTCTAACTGCTCTTGTTCATCATGCGTGAGCGTTCCGTTTTCGTACTTTTCCCACAGTTTTTTAAACTCTGTACAACCCATCCTGATCACTCCTTTATGCTTTTCGTTTCTTTTCGTCCTCGGTGTAATTCAATTTTTACTTTTGCTAACGAGAGACCAGTCATTTCTGCTATTTCCTTATAAGAGAATCCGTAGTAATCTCGTAGTAGTAACACATTTCGTCTTTCGAGCGGAAGAGAGGATATACTTTGTAACCAACTAGCAATCTCATGTTTTACGAAATAAGAGTGTTCTGTACTTGGCACGTTTGGTAAATGGAATTCTTCAATTTGCGTTGTTTTATACTTCTTTTCTTTTCGGTACCAATCGATAAAGGCGTTGTAGGCGATTGTAAATAACCACGGCCTAATTTCTTCTCCTTTATAATAGTCAATATGGACGAGCATTCGATAAAATGTTTCTTGCATGAGATCTTCAGCACTATGAGAATCTCCGGTTAGGGAGAGAAGATAGCGAAATAAATCTTGCATATGCTCTGAGTAAATTTCTTCTAATGATTGTTTACGTTTCACTACATTTCCCTCCCTTCATACATAACAACGAAATACATATAAAAAAGTTACAATTTTTACGAAATTATAGTAAAAAACGTCAAGAATTGGATAGGATTCTCTTTTATCATAATACATATAAGGCGGGTGAACAGAGATGGAAAGCTATGAAGCACAAATTCAAAGGTCAATTGATTATATTGAGGAAGATGTAATGGAAAAACAAACGCTGCGTAATTTAGCACGTGTTGCAGGTTTTTCTGAGTCGCATTTTCATCGTGTATTCCAGGCGTTAGTAGGCGATACAGTAATGGAGTATGTTCGAAAGAGGAGGTTAGCCCGGGCAGCTTATCAACTTTCTCATACGGATGAAAAAGTTATTGATATCGCATTTGAGCATGGCTTTCAATCTCACGAAACGTTCACGAGAGCCTTTAAAAAATTATTTCAAATGACACCAAGTGAATATCGAAAACAAGAAATTGAAACACCAATGTATTATAGAGTGAATGTAAAACAAAGAAAATTAAATCCATATTTAGGGGGCATACAAATGGAATATCGTATTGTAAATAAACCAGAATTTTTAATGGCGGGTTATGAGCTGAAGACGACAAGTAAAGAAGGAAAAAACCATCAAGATATCCCAGCATTTTGGGAAGAATATTTACAAAAAGATCTTGGAACGACGATTCCGAATCGTAAAGATACGAGCCAATGGGTAGAGCTAGGATTATGTACTGATTTTAATTTAGAAACAGGGGACTTCACTTATATTATTGGAATGGAAGTTACAGACTTTGAAAATGTACCAAATGAAGTTGCAAAGCGTACATTCCCATCCGCAACATATGCAGTATTTACAACGCCGAAAGTTCCTCATGAAGAAATGGTATCGTCTATTCACCAAACGTGGAATGCTGTATTCTCAGAATGGTTCCCGCATTCAGGATATGAACATTGCGGAGTTACAGAGTTTGAACAATACGATGAGCGTTGCCATGCAGATAAGAGTGAGTTTGCTCAAGTTGAGCTTTGGATACCAGTGAAGAAGAAATAATAGAAAGAAAGACCGTTCAAAAGGTATTTTTGGACGGTCTTCTTTTATTAATAGGTTGCTACTATTGTTGTATTTTATAGTTAAGTCGATATAATTTCATTTACTAGCGCGCTGCTCCGAAAAGAGAAAGGTGCTTTATAAAAGCGCCTTTTCTACGAACTAAACGGAAACACAAGTATAATCGTCGTTCCTTTTCCAAGTTCACTATCAATGAAAATCGTTCCGTTATGGGCATGAACGAGCTGTTTTGTAATGGCGAGACCAAGTCCAGTTCCGATGTTGCTTTCTTCTGTATTCGTTCCTCTGTAATATCGCTCGAATAGAAGTTCTTTCGTTTTATCATCCATGCCTTTTCCATTATCTGAAATAGATAGTGTAAATGAATTTGCATTTTGCGAAAGTTTTACGATTACGTTTGTCGTTTCATTATTATGTTTTACAGCGTTTGCGAGTAGGTTTTCGATAATACGTTGGAACCATTTTTCTTCAATAAAATATTGGATTTTGCTTGAACTTGGCACGAATTCAATGTTTTGATTTTGTAGTGTCGGGTTATTAATAAATTGTAATAGTACTTTTCGGACGAACTGATTAATTTCAACATTTACGTGTTGCGCAGGAAGAGTATCATTTTTTAATTGATATGTTAAACTTAAGTCGTCAATTAATGTAGTCATATATTGAGATTTTTCTTTCATTACATGGCCAAATTTTTGAATGTCTTGATCCGTCCAATTATATTGCTTCGATTCTAGTAATAATGCATAGCCGTATATAGAGCTAAGCGGTGTTTTTAGATCATGCGTCAGGCCCGTAATCCACTCTTCACGTGTTTGTTGCAGTACTTTTCTCATTGCATCGTTCTTTTTCAAAGTAATAGAAAGGTGCTCTAGTGAGTTTGTAACGTCTTTGAATATACGGAACGACCATTTTTCTTTACCAGAGCGCCGAAACCGAACAGGTTTGCCTTTTTTACTAACAGGTTCTTCATATTTTCCTCCGGCTATGTTTTTAAGCCAGCGCATCGTGTGTAATAAAGGCTTTCCAAACTTATTTCCATACCAAATTGAAAGAATGACTAAATAAACAAACACAATAAGGAGGATTAAGCTGCATCCGATTAGAAGTTTCTTGGTAAATACATCATCTAATACATCATCTGGATAATAATGAGCGTTTGGGGCGGATACAACGACGAGATGACCGCTATTTGAATCGTAAAAACTAGATGTATTTTCTTTATAATTCCACGGTTCTTTTTCATTAAGAGCCGTTTTTATAGCCGAAAATGTTTTTTTCTTCCCAGTTGGATAGGAAAAAACTTCTTCGCCATTGTTATTAAATATTTGCAGTGTTGCTTTTTCTTTAGAAAGTAATTGTTTTTCTTGTTCAGTTAATGCAAATTCATTTAATGATAAAGAAGGGTGTCCTTGTTGTATCGTTTTTAGTAATGCATTACTTTTTAGTTTGGCACCGTAAATAACGATCACTGGTTTCTTTTCTAATTTAATTTCCCAATAGTTAAATTTATAAATATTGTTGTTGCTATTCTGTAAATACGTAAGTAAGGATGTCTTTGTGTAAGAGGTCGGAACATCGTTAGGCGTATTAAAGTTGTAAAGGACCTTTCCATCTTCATCTACAATTTGAAGCCAATCACTCTTTTCTGTTATTAAATCTTTTACCTCAGATTTTAAAGTAATGTTATTGTCTTCAGAAGAAATATATTCGGAGATTGTAAAGGTATCATAATCAGAAATATTAGGTTCATATAAAGTACTATTAAGAAGAAAAATTAAATAAGAAAAAGAGGCAATTACTGCGATAAGTAACGTAACTAAGACAAAAACGTGTTGTAAAATAAACTGGATTATAAGTCGTTTATTAAAATTCATATCTTTAACCTACTTTGTAATGAACTTATAGCCAAGTCCACGAACTGTTTTTATGTATTCTGGTTTACTTGGATCTTGTTCAATTTTTTCACGTAGTTTTCGAATGTGAACCATAACAGTATTATCATCTCCATTATAGGCAGGTGCTCCCCAAACTTTTTCATATAATTCTTCCTTCGAAAATACGTAGTTCGGATTCTCACAAAAGAATAGTAGTAGTTGAAAGAGTTGAGCGGAACATTCGACAACGTTTCCATCTACTGTTAGTTCCGCAGAATGTTGATCAATTTCAAATCTCCCAAAAGAAAAGGAGTATATTCTTTGTTCTTGTATATTTTGTTTCATATGTCTTCGGAGTTGAGCTTTCATACGAGCGACTACTTCTAGTGGATTAAATGGTTTCGTAATGTAATCATCCGCACCGTATGAAAATCCGGAAATTTTATCTACATCAGATGTTTTTGCTGTTAGGAAGAAGATAGGGCAATCCGTTTTTTGGCGAATGATTGGACAAATGTCAAAACCGGATTGTCCAGGAAGCATTACATCTAAAATAATTAAATCATAATTGTTTTGCTCGGTGAGAGATAAGGCTATTTCCGCAGATGTTGCAGTTGTAATATGAGAAAAACCTTCTTTTTCAAGAATGGTAGTTAGTAATTGTAAAATTGCTGTTTCATCATCAATGAGTAGAATATTTGCGTGATACATATGAATCCCTCCTAATTTCCTCGAATATCATATCATCTTTTTGTAACTTATGGAATTTTTAAGGAAATTTTAAGGTTTTCTTTCACAAAAAATTAAGATTCAAATGATATGATAAAAGTAACATGGGGAGGAGATGAATGTGAATCCGTTTCAAACGATGCGAGCTAGATATTTTTTAATTGTATTTGCACTATTAATTTTAATAGCACGAAGCAGTAATGAATTGCTAGAAAGTACATTTCATATACAAAATTCATCTTTTATAAATATGCTTATATTTTATATCCTTCCAATAATATGGCTGTTTTACGGATATAGAAAGCATCGTGTTTCATTTTCATTATTTATTAATAGAAACGAAACATTTAACCTAGTGCAAGTTTTGTACATCGCGATTATGCTTTGTATGTTTAGTTACGGCTATCTTATTTTATATATGTACAGCTTTGCATGGATTACACCAGATTTTATTATGAATGCCTTGCATGAACCGATTATAGATAGTACCGGGGGATATGTATTTCAATTTATTAGGGTTGTATTTATCGCGCCTATTGTCGGAGAGTTTGTTTTTCGAGGGTTTTTACTGCAGCGTTTTGCAGCAAAATGGGGTACTAGTATAGCAATGGTCGTTGTAGCACTTTTATTTGCTTGCTTACATGTTGATTTCCTTGGTGCAGTTGTGTTTAGCGTCGTACTATCAATCGTATATATTCGTACGAAAAGCTTGCTCATGCCAATTGCTATTCATATGTTAAACAATGCCCTTGTGCTTAGTTCTTCTTTTTTAGTAAGTAGAGAAAAGATAATGAGTTTTGCCGATTTTTCGCACTATACGACGTTCTTTCCAGGACTTATTATTTTTATAACGGGATTAAACTTAGTACTCATCTTTTTATTTGTTAACCGTAAATACTGGAGTAAAGAAGTGCCAGTTATATATGCAGAGCAGGAAAAAAACTTTTCAGACGTAGTGGGGAGTAAATGAGATGAAGAAGACGATTGAAAAAATATTGAAAGACATTATAGATTCTACGTCTATTACAGATATATGTGATAGAAACGTTTGCCATTGGCTTCAACCTGTAGTAGATACGATTGTGTTTCCAGAGTATTACTTATTTTCTAGTACTCATTTAAAAGAAAATATTATTTCTCTTCTTATTGTGTTAGGGGTTTTACTAATATTTGGTCTAGTTGTAGAAGAAATGATGAAGCGTATCTTCAGAAAAGATGAAGAGAAGTATATGTGGGTTCATAAAGTATTCGAGAAAGTAATAGTGGCTTTCCTTTTTTTTTATAGTATGAAAACAATCATTTACTTTATAGCTTTAAAACATCATTAATTCTAAATTTGAAAGGAATGTATAAAATTATATGAATGAAACAATATCATCAAATAAGTTTTTTTATTTGATTTTACTTAGCATAGTGCTAATAACGACAGTCAATGTTATTCTTCGCTGGGAGGAAGCGTATTTCTTTATGTATTTAGCACTCCATTTGTTAGGAATATTATGTATAAGCGGCGGAATAGTTGCTGAAAAAAAGAGTGAAGAAAGCGTTAATTATATGTGTGTGACCGGTCTTATTTTACTTTTAGCTGTGCAAGGTATTATGAAATATAGTTCTTTTTCTCTGCAAGATTTTAGTTTATTAGTGGATGTACTTCCTTAAGGGGGCGCGTCATATTTCAAGACTATGAATATATACGCTATATAAAAGGCGCTGGTTTAATATGTTGGGGTGTAAGTACGTTTCTTATTCCAGATTATGAACCGAAGAAAGTGTCTAGAGGTAGGTAAAACTCTTCTTTTTGTAGAAGAGTTTTTTTATGTAAATAAAAGGATCTCGAGCAATTCGCGTAATAAGCTTGTTCTAATTTAGCATGTACGAACTTACAATAATAATAGACAGGCAGCATAGAGGAGGGAATAGCGTGAGGAAAGTTATTGGGTGGTCGCTTTTTTTGTACGTTGGGTTTGCGTTACTTATATATTGGTATTTATTTGGATGGAATCATGAACTCATTCCGGACATGTATAAAGGAACGAGTGCAGATCCAGAAACTTTTATGAATGCGAGGGAGCTTACGCTAAGTCAAGATTATTCGCGTGTGAAAAATTTACTGTTCTTTTTAGCGACGCCTCTTGAATGGATTATTTTATTATTTGTACTCGTGCTCGGTATTTCAAAAAAGTTTGAGAAATGGTCGAAGGAAACGACCAAAATAAATGTCTTACAAGTTGCGATTTATTTCTTTTATTTATCACTACTAACAACAGTTCTTGCATTACCGATGCAATGGATCGGGCGTAAAGTGTCCGTTGATTACGGCATTTCCACGCAAAGTACACAAAGCTGGATAAAAGATCATGTTATCGATTTTTGGGTGAATTATGCGACTATGTTACTCATTGTTACAGTTCTTTTATGGCTTATCCGTAAATTCCCGAAGAGATGGTGGTTAGCAGGATGGGCGCTCTCTGTACCATTTACAATCCTTTTAACGTTCGTGCAACCTGTTATTATTGATCCACTTTACAATGATTTCTCGACGCTAAAAAATAAAGAATTAGAAACGAAAATTTTGACAATGGCAGATAAAGCTGATATTCCAGCTAAACACGTATATGAAGTAAATATGTCGGAAAAAACGAATTCGTTAAATGCGTACGTAACGGGAATTGGCCTTAACTCTCGCATTGTAATGTGGGATACGACGCTTAAGCAATTAAAAGATAAAGAGATTTTATTTATAATGGCTCATGAAATGGGACATTACGTAATGAAACATATATATTGGGGCGTTGCGAGCTATGTGTTGCTATCGTTTATAGGTATGTATTTAATTAGTCGTATTATAAATATGTGTATTCGAAAATGGGGAGATACACTGCAAATTCCAAAATTAGCATGTTTCTCAATTTTACCTTTATTTTTCTTAATTTCCTCTTTATTATCTTTTGCAGCACAACCAGCAACAAACTACGTTTCTCGTATAGAGGAACGGGCGGCAGATCAATACGCTCTAGACATGACGAAAGATGGAAAATCAGGTGTGAAAACTTTTCAATATTTATCAAAAACAAGTTTAAGCCAAGTGAATCCGCCTGCGTTAGTGAAGTTTTTCTTATATACACATCCACCAATTTTCGAAAGAATTCATACGTTTGAACAATATGAAAAACAGAAGAAGCAGTAGTGTACTGCTTCTTTTTATTGTGGATGATTCGAGTTTTGGAAAATTATAGTGTATAATACGTAGAATATTCAGTTAAATATTTAGGAGGTTAATATTTTGTTTCATTCAAAATCAATGCCGGCTATAAAAATGATCCTTTCGATGTCTATTTTCGGATCGATTGGATTTTTTTCTGTCCAAACGGGTTTACCATCTTTTGAATTAGTATTTATTCGTTGTATTTGTGCGACTTTATTTTTAACGCTATGTTGGTTTGCAACAGGACAATATAAAAATGAGAAATGGAATAAAAAAGAAATTGTGCAAATATTAGCGTGTGGCGTATTTCTCGTTTTTAACTGGGTGTTTTTATTTAAAGCGTTTGAACTCATGTCGATTACAATTGCGATTTCAGTGTATCATCTCGCGCCAATTATCGTATTAATGATCGGTAGTATCGTATTTAAAGAGAGGCTTACAGTATTTGCTGTTATGTCCATTGTTATTTGTTTTATCGGCACAGTGTTAGTAGCTGGAGTGGACGGTAGTATGTCGCTTGAGAAATTAATGTCATCTGGAATGGTATGGGCACTTCTTGCGGCTTTATTTTATGCTTTTACCACGTTACTAGGAAAGGGGATTCAGCATACGAGTGCATATGCGATGACCTTTTTACAAACGTTTTTAGGCATATTTTTATTGCTACCATTCGTAGATTTTGGGAAATTTCAAGGATTAACAGAGATGAACTGGATGATGATCACAGCGACAGGTCTTATACATACTGGGTTTGTATATTATTTGTTTTTTGACAGTTTAAGAGATTTACCGACGAGACTTATTTCTGTATTAGTGTTTTTAGATCCTGCTGTTGCAATTTTGTTAGATACGATTTTCACCGGTTTTAGACCGACTAGTATGCAAATTGTAGGGATTATTCTTATATTTGTAGGAATGGCATTTACTTTTCGAAAAACGAAGGATGAAAAAGTGGTGGTAAAAGAAAATACGTATTATGAAGTGTGAAAAATTACCTCCTATCGCATTGAGAATTTTCTTATTTTTCGTACAATATAAAAGTGGGAAAATAAAGGAAGAGGCGGATGAGAGAGATGAAAAAGTTATTAAAGATAGCGATATCATTAACTTTAATAGGGGGGATATTTGTTAGCGGTAATATTGTTTCAGCAAATACAGATGGAATTCAACAATCTCCACCTCCACCTGATATTATGCTAGAATTTGATGATTTAGCAAATGATCATTGGGCTTATAATGAAATTATGAATTTAGTATATCACCGTATTATGTATGGATATGGAAACGGTAAGTTTGGGGTAGAAGATAATATAACACGTGAACAAGCAGCAGCAGTACTACATCGCGCACTCAATTTAAAAAGAAGTCCATTTGAAGAGAATCGATATGGAGATATTAGTGGGAAATCAACAATGTTCCCTTACGAAATTTTACATTTAACAAGCCTTGGTATTTTTAAAGGAGACGAAAATGGGAATTTCCGTCCGAAAGCAACATTGACTCGTGCAGAATTAGCACAAATTTTAACGAAAGCATATACGTTAAAAGCAAAGCATCCGCATACATTTACAGATATACTAGAAAACTATTGGGCAAGAGATGCAATTAGTGCATTGCAGTCTAATAAAGTCGTGGTAGGAACCGGAGATGGTAAGTTCGAGCCTGAAATGCTCGTTACACGTGGGCAATTCGCTAAGTTTTTACAACAAGCAATTTATAATTCACCAGGGAAATGGGAATAAATAAGAGTATAAAAAAAGTACAAGTAGATTAATCTGTACCCTTTGTAAAGGACATTTTGAAAAAAGTTAGGCAACATCAAGAAGATGATTTCTGTATCCAACAGGAGTCATCTTTTTTAAATT